>NZ_JBHVAK010000011.1:0-139850 GCF_042667085.1 Nocardia sp. NPDC057353 | reverse complement strand
CCGCAGGCGATGCGACAGTCACCCCAGCCTGTGGTGACTGTCGCATCGCCTGACGGCGGCTCGGCTTGTTTGCCGGACTGGGCAATAGTGCTGCGCAGCAACAGTGCTATGCAGCAACAGTGCTGTGCGGCAACAGTGCTGCGCAGCAACAGTGCTGTGCGGCAATAGTGCTGCGTGCCGGGCACCCCGGCACCGGGAAATCAGTTCCCGCGCCGCTCCGCGACCGCCGCAGCCAGACGATCGAGCTGATCAGCGGTGACCTCCCAATCGATGCACGCATCGGTGATCGACTGCCCGTAGACCAACTGATCCGCATGCCCGAGCGAAAGATCCTGCCGCCCGGCGACCAGGAAACTCTCCAACATCACCCCGACGACCCCGACCTCACCCTGCCCCACCCGCCCGGCGATATCGGTGACCACATCGACCTGCCGATTGTGATCCTTGTTGCTGTTGCCGTGCGAGGCATCCACCACGACCCGCTCCGGCAGCCCCGCCTTCTCCAGCCGGATGCAGGCCTCGGCGACGGAGGCGGCGTCGTAATTGGTCCCGGTGCTCCCACCGCGCAGGATGACGTGGCAGTCCGGGTTGCCGGTGGTCCGGATCAGCGCCGAGCGCCCGTCCAGATCGGTGCCGGGGAAGACGTGGCTGGCCCCGGCGGCCCGGACCCCGTCCACCGCCACCTGCACGTCCCCGTCGGTCCCGTTCTTGATCCCGACCGGCATGGAGAGCGCGCTGCTCAACTGCCGGTGCACCTGACTGGCCGCGGTGCGCGCCCCGATGGCCCCGTAGGAGACCAGGTCCGCGATGTACTGCGGGGTGATCGGGTCGAGGAATTCGCAGGCGACCGGCAGCCCGAGCGCGGTGATGTCGACCAGCACCTTGCGCCCGATGCCGAGCCCGGTGTTGACGTCGAACGAGCCGTCCAGGTGCGGATCGTTGATCAGCCCCTTCCAGCCCAGCGTTGTCCGCGGCTTCTCGAAGTAGACCCGCATCACCACGTGCAGCCGGTCGTCCAGCTCGGCCGCCTTGGCGGCCAGCCTGCGGGCGTACTCCAGCGCGGCGGCCGGGTCGTGCACCGAGCACGGGCCGACGATCACCATGAGGCGGTCGTCGGTGCCGTTCAGCACGTCGATGGTGGCCCGGCGGCCGCGCCGGACGGTGTCGGCGAGCTCGTCGGTGATGGGGTGCACGCGGCGCACCTCGGCGGGCGAGCGCAGCGGGCTGACCGCGAGGGTGCGCTGGTCGTCCAGGTCGGCGTGGGTCGGATCGACGTGGGCGGCGGTTGTCATTCGTGGGTTCCTTTCTCAGGCCGGCCCACGAAGCGAATCCCCGTCGAGCCGGTCGGTACCGGCTCCGGGTGGAAGATCAGCGCGCGCGGCAAACGCACGCCGGCCCACCCGGGGCCGGCCTGCTAAACCAGTAATCGCGCTGCATGCCATGAACTGTAACAGCTCGGTCACCCGAACTGTCCGGCCACGTACCCACCGGCGGGGGTGCCGGCGATCACATTGATCCTGTTCCAGGCGTTGATGGTGGCGATGCAGGCGATCAGCGCGGCGATCTGGTCCTCGTCGTAGTGCTTGCGCACCTGCTGCCAGGTGTCCTCGCGCACACCGCCGCCGTCGGCGATCCTGGTGGCCTCCTCGGTGAGCGCGAGCGCGGCCCGCTCCGGCTCGGTGAAGAGCGTCGCCTCCTTCCAGGCAGCGACCAGGTTCAGCCGCACCGGGTCCTCGCCCGCGGCGATGGCGTCCTTGAAGTGCATGTCGGTGCACATCCCGCAGCCATTGATCTGGCTGGCCCGCAGCTTCACCAGCTCCTGCGTCGGGAGCGGCAGCGTGGACTCGCCGAAGACCCGCGACGCGGTGGTGAGGCGCTTGACGAAGCTGCCCGCGACGGCGTTGCCGAAGAGATCGATCCGAGCGTTCATGGCGGTTCCTTTCCCCTGGCCCGCCTTCGTGGCGGGCGCTACCAGGGGGACGGTGCCGCCGCCCGGAGTGTGACATCAGACCGGGAAGGTGACTCCGGTCAGCTCCTCGGAGCGCGTCCACAGCTGCCGCGCGATCTCGTCGTCCTTGGCCGCGGCCGTGGAGCCGGAGGGGCCCGGGTAGCCGCGGGTGCCGCCGAGCCCGGTCGGGCCGTAGTAGCCGCCGGGCTTCGCGTCGGCGGCGGTGGCGGCGTAGAGCTCGGGCAGCGCGCCCATCTCGGCGCTCTGCGCGAAGATCCGGTTGCCGACCGCCATCAGGCCGTCCAGGAAGGTCTCGGTGTGCGACTGGAGTTCGGTGGCGGCGTAGCCGGGGTGCGCGGCGATGGCCTGCACCGGCGAGCCCGCGGCGGTCAGGCGGCGGTGCAGTTCCCGGTTGAAGAGCAGGTTGGCCAGCTTGGACTGGCCGTAGGCGCTCCAGCGCTGGTACTTCTTGCGCTCCCAGTTCAGGTCGGCGAGGTCGATCTTGCCCGCGCGGTGCGCGCCGCTGGAGACCGTGACGACGCGCCCGGTGATCCGCGGCAGCAGCAGGCCGGTGAGCGCGAAGTGGCCGAGGTGGTTGGTGCCGAGCTGCATCTCGAAGCCGTCGGCGGTGCGGCGCAGCGGCACCGCCATCACCCCGGCATTGTTGATCAGCACGTCGATGGGGGTGTCGCCCAGCTCGGCGGCGAAGGCGCGCACCGAGGCCAGGTCGGCCAGGTCGAGCCTGCGCACGCTCGCGCGCTCGCCCAGGTCGGCGGCGACCCGCTCCCCCTTGCGCACGTCGCGACAGGCCAGGATGACGGTGGCCCCCGCCTTCGACAGGGCACGGACGGCGACCGCCCCCAGCCCGCTGTTGGCACCGGTGACCACGAAGGTCCGGCCGGTCTGGTCGGCGATCTGCGCTGTGTCCCAACGACCCATGCGGCGAGTCTACGGTTCGCCCCGGCCGCACATCCAGCCTGAGATAGGGTTGCCTAACCTTTACCCGCTCGTCAGCTGTGAGGAATCGTGACTTCGACATCCACGTCCACCCATCGTGACGGTTACGTCCCCTTCCCGGCCGCCGCCGCGGCCGAGTACCGGGCGGCGGGGTACTGGACCGGGCGCACCATCGGCGGCCTGCTCACCGACGCCGCGCGCCGCGCCCCCGCCGCCCCGGCCGTGCTGACCGATTCCGGCGCGTGGAACTACGCCGAGCTGGACGCCGCGGCGGACCGGATGGCGCACGGCCTGCTCGCGCTCGGCATCGCCCCCGGCGATCGCGTTGTGGTGCAGCTGCCGAACGTCCCCGAGTTCGCGACCGTGCTCTTCGGGCTGGTGCGGGCGGGCATTATCCCGGTATTGACGCTACCCGCGCACCGCCGTGCCGAGATCGAGCACCTGGCGAACCTCGCAGGCGCGGTCGCGTACGTGATCGCCGACGAGCTGGGCGACTTCGACTACCGCGCGCTCGCCGCCGAGGTGCGGCCCGCGGTGCCGACCCTGCGGCACGTCCTCGTGCTCGGCGACCCCGGCGAGTTCACCCCCCTGGCCGAGATCCCGCGCGAGCCCTCGAGCGAACTGCCCGCGGTCGACCCGGCCGACATCGCGCTCATGCTGGTCTCCGGCGGCACCACCGGGCTGCCCAAGCTCATCGCCCGCACCCACGACGACTACGCCTACAACGCCGCGGCCAGCGCCGAGATCACCCAGCTCACCGCCGCCGACGTCTACCTGGCGACGCTGCCCGCCGCGCACAACTTCCCGCTGGCCTGCCCCGGCATCCTGGGCGCGGTCACCGTCGGCGCGGCCTTCACCTTCGTCACCGACCCCAGCCCCGAGAGCGCCTTCGCCGTGATCGAGCAGCACCGGGTCACGGTGACCGGCCTGGTCCCGCCGCTGGCCCAGCTCTGGACCGCCGCGGTCGAGTGGGAGGAGGCCGACCTGAGCTCGCTGCGGCTGCTCCAGGTCGGCGGCGCCCGGCTCGCCGACGTGAACGCCCGCGAGGTCACCCCCGCGCTCGGCTGCACCCTGCAGCAGGTCTTCGGCATGGCCGAGGGGCTGATCAACTACACCCGGCTGGACGATCCTTCCGAGCTGATCTGCACCACCCAGGGGCGGCCCATGTCCCCCGCCGACGAGCTGCGGGTCGTGGACGAGAACGGGGTCGACGTCGAGCCCGGCGCCGAAGGTGAACTGCTGACCCGCGGGCCGTACACCATCAACGGCTACTACCGCGCCCCCGAGCACAATGCCCGCGCCTTCACCCCCGACGGGTACTACCGCAGCGGAGACCTGGTGCGGCGGTTGGAAAGCGGGCACTTGATCGTCTCCGGGCGGATCAAGGATGTCATCAACCGCGGCGGCGAGAACGTCTCCTGCGACGAGCTCGAGGAGCACCTGCTCGCCTACCCCGGGGTCAGGCACGCCGCCGCCGTCGGGCTGCCCGACGCCTCGCTCGGCGAAAAGGTGGGTGCGGTGCTGGTGACCACCGGGGAGATGCCGACGCTCGCCGAGATCAAGACCTTCCTCACCGAACGCGGGCTCGCCACCTACAAGCTGCCGGATGTGCTGCGGCAGGCGGAGAAGTTGCCGGTGACGGCGGTCGGGAAGATCGACAAGAAGGTGCTGCGCGAGCAGGGGTGATCGGCGCGAGTCGTTTGAGTTCGGGTGCTAGCCTTTCGATGCAGACCTCCCCACACCCGTGGATCAGGAGGTCTCGCTGTTTGTCGGGAGCTTACAGCTCCTGCGGCTCGCATTCGCACTGAGTGCCGATCAATCACAGCGGGCCTATCGCAGCGCGAGCGAGGAAATGTGGCGCCACTCGTACTGGTCGTTGTCTCGGTTCAGCTCGATGAGCGACACCTCGGCAACGATGTCGGTGACCGTATAACCGTTGAGCTGGTCGGCCTCCAGTTTCTCGCGTATGTCATCGATCTGTGCGACACCGGTCGAGTAACTGACCGTGAGGTGCGGTCGGAACACCGAGCCCCGTTCCGGAACGTTCGCCGTTCCCCATACCTCGGCGATGGCTTCCTGCAGCCGATCGCGGATCACGCGAAGCGGTTCGGGGTCGGCGATCGGGAGTTGGATGGTCTCGCGGTCGACAATCGGCGGGCCGATGGTGATGCTGAAGCGGGGCAGATCAGCGAGATTGCGCCGCGCGGCATCGACTATCCGATCGACATCGGATGCTGCAACGGTATCGGTGAAGCCGATGCCCTGCACGGTGATATGTAGCCCGTCGGGTCCGACAGGTTTCATGGTCGGCAACGCCGAGAGCGTGCGTGCGAAATCGTCGCTCAATGTCCGGACCGGCGAGACCGACGGGAAAGTGATGTGCCAGGTGTAGAACGACTTGCCGACAGACCAACCCGGCCGCCACCACCAGTGGTCACGAGTGACCGCATTGTCATCGTGCGAGGTGTCCTCGACCGTCATCCCATCCCACCTGTCAGCGTCGGAAGCGTCTCTTCTCGCGACCCGCGGCGAAACTCCTTTGCGGATTCCACGATTCTCGAAACACCACGCGCGCTCGTGCCTGCACAGTCACGCGCCATCCACGCTATCTCTTCGACCCGCCGCGCGAGCGGTCCGATCCGGTGCTCGGCCGGCGTCACCTCGATGACGTGATCGAGCTGTTCCTGCGCAACGTCGAAGTTCCCGAGTGCCACGTGAGCTTTGATTTCCTGACAGCGCACCATGCGCTCGGAACCGAAGTTGCGACGATCGAGTGGTGTGCGGGTGTAGCCCTCTACCGCTGCGGAGGCGAACTCGAGCGAGCGGACCGGATCGATCTAGGTCAGACTCATATCCGCCCATAGCCCACCCGCCCGCTCGACCGAGCAGGAGAACGGCCCGGCGAGCACATCGAGACCCGGGTTCTCTCTCCAGGCGGCGCCGAAGTCGACCGCGCGATCCCGAGCGGAAGCAGCACCTCTACCATCGCGGGCGTGGGCCAAGTCGAGCGCGAGTGCGCTGGACAGGAACAGCGCTGCTGTGCCCTCTGTGGCATACCGCAACCCGTCTAGAGCGTACTCCGCGGCCGTCAGGTAGTCCGAACGCCAGAATGACGACGTGTGCTGCGAGGCTCGTACCCACGCCCGCAGATTGTCGTCATCGGCGTTCTCCGCGAAGGCCCACGCCGCGCGCAGATGCTTATCGGCGGTGTCGGGCTTGCCGAGGTCGATCGTGATCCAGCCCAGCAAAGTCAGTGCCCACCCCGCAACCCCGTACAGCAGCGCGGTATGGCTCGGATGCTGCCGGCCGCCCAGCAACTCCACCGCGCGATCCCGGACGACTGTGCTGCGCTCGAACAGCGGCCGAGTCGGCTCCTTCAGATACGACCGCGACACCGAGCGCAGTTCCTCCCGCATGCCCGTGATGGTCAGCGGCCCGGTGTTGCTGGCCTCGGCCCAATTCACCAGCGCTGCGGATCGATTCGCCGAATCCACGACCGGATCGACACTGGGTGTCGAAGACTTCTGTGACGCCGGTGACATCCGCTGGCGAAGACTCCAGTGGAATCGGCTCACAATGCTGTCATCGGCCTCGGCAAGCACTTTATCCAGCAGCCGGCGGCTCGCCGCGTGCATCGATGTCGTGGCCCCGCGCTCCCACAGCGCCAAAGTGCGCTTCGAGACTCCGACCTCGCGCGCGAACTCCGCTCTACTGCGCCGCATAGCTTCGCGCAGAGCAAGCACGGCATCTGCGTTCCACTCGATTTCGATCATCGTTCGCGCCCCCTGATCGCCTCCCGATACGTCTCGGAAGCTACCCCTTTCGAACCGACTCGGCACTGTTTCTCCACCACCGACCACGCGACGCTCGAATCAGCCCCGACGCCGGGTGACGGTTCCCCGGCGTCGGGTGCACACCAGATCGGATTCACCGGGAGGACGTATCGAGATGAAATCGACCACCAAGGCCCGCCGCAGCGAGAGTACCGACGACTGGCGAGCAGCTTCCCTGTCACGGCTGCCCGGAGACGTATCACCCCGAAACGGTTGCGGTCCGGAATGCGAGCCCTGGGTGACGCTCACTCACTGCGGAAGGGGGACCTTCGACGAAGTCGGCATCCTGATCGCCGTGTGCTGCCCCGCCCGGTACTGCACCCGCACCTGGGTTGAAGTATCCCGGGGACGCATCGCCGCCCACCAGTCGATAGAAGGCGAATCCGCCCGCTGCCCGTGGAGCGGCGTCCGGGTGGTCGATGACCGAGCTGCGACCGATCCCGACGTGCAGCGATGACTGTCGACGACCGCACCGTCGACGAAATAGTCGTCCTGGCCGACATCATCTTCCGCGTCGAAGCCGAGATCACCGCTCAACGATCCCGGCCCACACCCGCACAACGAGCCGACATCCTTGCTATTGCCATCATGGAACTGGTTGCCAGCGCCCGCGCAGCTCGCGGTCTCCACTCCGGCCGCCTGTACGCGGCTACCGTGCTCGACGAGCTGAACGATGCCCCTGAGTCCGAGACCGATCAACCTACTGCTATCGACCTCCTCATTCCGGTGTTCATCGCGCAGGTCATGGCTGGACCCGGGCACCCGGACGACGCATGACTTCGCGATGCCGGTGCGCGGAGACACCGGTCAAGCGCGGCAGGCATCTGCGGGCCACACCACGTCGACCGGGACCCCGCGCTCACGGGCGAGCGCGACGACCGAGCCGGTGCCGCCCGCCTGCCCGGTGTCGCCGTCCCACACCGCGACCATCCGATCCACAGTGCCGAGAACGGCCTCGTTCGCGGCTTCGTACGCTTCTCGGCCCGCGTTGTCGAAATCCATCACCCGGACGTCGGTGGCGCGCTCGGCGAGGTCGTCGAACTCGGCGGCGTGGTCCGGTTTCACCTTGGCAACTCGGTAGTTCCGCGAGGGCAGCACAACTTCAAGCCGCGCACCGGAATCGAGTACGGCGCGCGCGAACACGCTGTCGGCACCGTTTGCGATACAGCTGACACCGGTCAGCTCGGTGAGCGCGTGCTCGGCGAGCAGTGCGCGTATCGCGGTGTAGACCGCAGTGGCGGTGTCGTCAGTGATGTTCATCTGGCCGGTCACGCCGATTCGAACCATGAGCTGTCCGTTCCCCTTACGCAGTCCCTGTGGCCTGTGGTCGCATACCATCCCGAAAATCGACCACCGTCGGAGCGTAGCTCCGGCATGCTGGAGGGCGACACATCGAGCAGGGGAGGGTGGATGGGCGAGGCGGCGAGCGTGCCGGTGGCCGGGGTGGCGATGACCGCGATCGGGGTGGCGGTGATCCGAGCCGCGGAAAGTGAGCGTCCCGACCGTCTCTACGACGACCCGTTCGCCGCAGCCTTCGTCGCTGCCGCGCGACCCGGTTTCGACGCCGACCGCTGGCAGAGTTTCCTCACCCTGGCCGATAGCTTCCAGGAGGGCCGCTCGGTCGCGGTACGGCTCGCGGACGACCGGATGCGCGAGGCCACCGGTGCGGGCATCCGCCAGCTGGTGCTGCTCGGCGCCGGACTCGACACCCGCGCCTTCCGCCTCGATCTCTCACCGGACACCACTGTCTTCGAGATCGACCTGCCCGAGACCTTCGCCTTCAAGGAGCCGGTACTGAGCGGCGCCACACCGCGCTGCCGCCGCGCCGTGATCCCCGCCGACCTGTGCGGGGACTGGGCGAAACCGCTGCTCGAACAGGGCTTCCGCACCGACCTGCCCACTGCCTGGATCGACGAGGGCACTCTCGGTTACCTCTCCGAGGCCGATGCCCACCGGGTCGTGCGCATCCTTACGGAACTCTCCGCGCCCGGCAGCCGCTTCGCCGTGAACCGCGTCGCCGCCGACGCGGACAGCACCGACCGCTACCGGCAGCTGCACGACCTCGTCGCCACCGACGAGTCCGGTCGCGCATCCGGCCCGAAGTCCGATATCGAGCGTCTGCTGCACGACCTCGGGTGGGACATCGAATTCCAGAGCTGGAACGAAGCCGTCACCGCCCTCGGACGTTCCGCCGCGCTCGCCGGACCGGAGGTCGGCACGATCGCCGCCACCCGCCGCTGACCGTCACCTCACAACGGCTGGATAATGCGGGTATGGCCGACTGGCCCACCACTCTGGTCTCCCGCCCCTTCACTCCAGCCGACAGCGCGACCGTCGGCACTTGGCGCTATTTCGGCCGCTGGCAGGTCTACGACCTCTCCCCCGCAGCTACGCTCAGCGCCGACGACGGGTACACCGCCATCGCCGATGCCCTCGACGGCACGCTGATCGGCTTCTTCTGTACCGGAATCGAGGCCAGGGTCCCCGGCCTCGCACCGCGACCCGGCGTCACCGACATCGGAATCGGCCTCGCGCCATGCTGGACCGGCCGGGGTCACGGTCACGCCTTCGGAACCGCCGTGCTCGCCGCCGTCGGCCGCGAACAGGCCCTGCGCGCGGTCGTCCAGGAATGGAGCCTGCGTAGCCGCCGCTTCCTGCACCGCCTCGGCTTCACCGAGACCGGCGAACACCGCTGCGTCCAGATGGGCCGCACCATCACCTACACCGTTCTTCTCAGAACCCGCGACCAGCTCACTTCCAACGTCTACAGCGCGCTGGACCCGATCACTCGGGATGAAGCCACCGCGGCGATGCGATCGACCGACAGGCGATCGACAGTGGAGGCGATTCTTCGCCTGTCGCTACACGACCCCGATCCGGCGTGGGCCACCACCCGGGCCCTGGAACTCACCGAAAGTCCGGACTGCGAGGTGCGGGGTGCTGCCGCGACCGCCTCGGGACATATCGCCCGCCTGCACGGCGGCATCGACCGCGAGCGCGTGATTCCCGCGCTGCGCCGCTTGGCGGCGGATCCCGCCACAGCCGGTCGGGCCGCAGATGCCTTGGATGACATCTCGATGTTCACGCGGCGTAGCGAAATGCCCTGAAACGAGCGATGCCCGGCGACCGAGGGGCACCGGGCATCGAAAGAGCACGAAGGGAACTACCTGTATGAGGTCTGGACGTTGGTGACGCCGGTGTGGAGTCGGCGGGCGGGTGGCTGGTTCCCGGCGGCTGAATGGGGGCGATGGTAGTTGAAGTGGATGTTCCAGACCGCGATCGCGGCGGTGCGCTGGCCTTCGCTGGTCCATTCGCGGGCGTAGAGCAGTTCCTCGGCCAGGATTCGCTGGTAGCGCTCGACCTTGCCGTTGTGCCGCGGTGTGTAGGGTCGGGTGCGCTGGTGGCGGGCGCCGTTCAGGGCTTTGGCGAAGTCGTGGGCGCGGTAGCAGGCGCCGTTGTCGGTGACGATTCGGTGGATCAGGGTGATGCCGTGTGCGGCGAAGAAGACCCGAGCCCGGAAGAGGAATCCGATTGCCGTAGCAGCTTTTTCGTCGTCGAGGGCTTCGGTGTAGGCCAGGCGGGAGAAGCCGTCGACCGCGGAGTGCAGGAAGACATAGCCGGCTCGGGCCCCGCGTTTCTTGGCTCTGACCACGGCCTTGGCTTGTTCCGAGCCGGCGCCGTGGGTGCGCCAGCCTCCGCCGTCGGGGATTCGGCCGACTTTCTTCACGTCGAGATGGACCATATGGCCTGGCCAGCGGGCGGTGATGCGGGCCGGTGCCCGGTTGCTCGCGCCGCTGGGATCGATGAACCGGCGCCGGTTCAACCCCAGATGCGCCAACTGGCGTGAGACGGTCCGCACCGTGATGCCGACGCCTCGGGAGTCGAGTTCGAATGCGATCCGCCGTGCGGACCATTTGTGATCACGGCGCCAGCGCTCGATCCGCGTCACGACCGATGCAGGAGTCGCCGTCGGCTGGTGATGCGGGACCGAGGAACGGTCGGTCAGGCCGAGCTCGCCGTACCGGCGCCACCGGTTGACCCACTTCGAGGCGCACTGGCGCGAGATTCCCATCTCTGCGGCTACATGGGCGATGGGGCGGGTGCGGCAGCGCTGCACGAGTCGGCGACGGCCTTCGACGGACAGCGGGGCATTACGGTGGTTCACGGACGGGTCTTTCCGGTCAGGGCGGATGGGGGATGTGGTGTTTTCCATCCTGCCGCCGGGAGACCCGTCCCCTTCACCTCACCCCGTGCCCGGCGTCAACAACCTCAAGACCCGCAACAACTACCCCTTCACGACGTAGGGCGAAACACTACTCAACTTCTCGCAGGTCTCCTCGAACTCCCGCTCCGGCCGCGACTGCCCGACGATCCCGGCGCCCGCGCGCAACCACGCGCCCTCGGTGGTCTGATAGACAGCGCGAAGGACGAGCGTCGCTTCCAGCGCACCGGTACCGGAAACCGTCACCACCGCACCGGAGTACAGCCCACGCGGATCGTGATCCAGCCGGAAGACCGAGTCGACCCCCTCCCGCTTCGGAATCCCGGACGCGGTGACCGAGGGGAAGAGCACCTCGAGCGCGTCCCACGGGGTGCGATCGCCGGCCAGAGTGCCGCGCACGGTGGAAGCCAGGTGCTGCACGCTACCGCGCTCGCGCACCGCCATGAAGTCGGAGACGGCGGTGCTGCCCGGCTCGGCGATCTCGGCGATCTCGGCGAAGGAGGTCTGCACGGAGATGGCGTGCTCGACGATCTCCTTGGGGTCGGCGAGCAGCTCCGCCTTGGTGGCGGCGTCGAGCTCGGCGCCGCGGCCGAAGGCGCGGGTGCCCGCCAGCGGCTCGGTGGTGACGACCCGCTCGTCGTCGACCGCGACGACCAGCTCGGGGCTGAAGCCTGCCGCCTCCAGCCCGCCGAGGCGGAGCAGGAAGGAGCGGGCTGGGGTGTTGTTGGCGCGGCCGAGCCGGTAGGTGGCGGGGACGTCGACGACGAAGGGCAGGTCGACCTTCCTGGAGAGGATGACCTTCTGGTAGCGCCCGGCGTTGATCTCGCCGACCGCCTCGGCGACCCGGTCGCGGTAGCCGGTGGGGTCGAGCCGGATCTCGGCCGGGGTGGCCACCGGCGGCGCGTCGTCGGTGGCGGTGATCAGCGCGAGGATGGCCTCGGTCTCCTCGGGGGTGGCGCCGCTGATCGCGTGCCCGGCGGCGTCGATCCGCACCTCGATGCGCGGGATCATGAGGTGCGCGAGGGTGGTCCGGGCGGGGACGTGCGCGACGGCGTCCAGCGCCCAGGCGCAGAACTCGAAGCCGATCCAGCCGTAGGCGTTCCGCCCGCCGAGCGGCAGCCGGGCGAGCGCGCGGTCGAGCACCGCGGCGGGCCTGCCTGACCACGCCTCGGCCGTCGTCTCGCCCTGCCAGACGATGCGCAGCTCGTCGACGTCGAGCTCGACCCCGCCGATGGGATCGGCGGCGAAGACCCATTCACCCTGGCGCTCGTAGATCACGTACTCACCGAAGCGGTCCGCCCCGGCCAGCCGTGACATCGCTGTCGCCGGATCGGTTACAAGCTCCGCGCGCACGCGCTCGTCCGTTGTCGACAACGATCCTCCAAAGGTAAAGCAGACCTAAGTACGAGAGGTAAGGTTAGCATTACCTGGCTTTACGCGCGCTTGTGCCGAAACACACACCGTTCACTCCCGTCCATGATCGAATCGGACTCGACTCGCTGCCCCGGTTTCCTGCGCGGAACGGCCCCGGGGGCTTGAATAGGTGGTGTCGTTCAACGCGGAGGGACCGGCATGATCGAGGACAGCGGCCAGGTGTCCGGGGCAGGCGGAGTCAGTGCCGGGCCCGCGGCGCCGGGTTCGGTGGTGGCGCTGGTCGACGCGGCCTCCGCGGTGGAGCGCGAGCTGATCGGCGAGTGGATCGCGAACGGCGGGCTGGACGCCGCCGCCCCGGTCACCCAGATCGACCTGGACGCGGGCGCCATCGCCACCCGGCTGGCCGGGCGCAGGGACGACCCGCTGGTGGTCCCGGTGCGGGTGCTCTGGCTGCCCCCGGAGCGGGACGGCGTGCGCCGGGTGACCTTCACCGACCTCGCGCTGCTCACCAACCCGCGCAAGCCGAACCGGCTGGTCCAGCGCAGGCTGCTCGGCCGCTCGCCGGAGCGGCACCGGGTGCTCACCGGCCAGCCCGCCTACCTGAGCGAGCTGCGGCGGAACAACCCGGAGGCCGCCGCGCTGCACCGGGCGGGCCAGTCCGAGCCGTTCGCCCGCGCGGTGGTGCGCGCGGCGGTGGTGGCGCTGGAGCGCGCCGAGCGCTCGGTGATCGGCGACCGGTACAAGGTGCCGCAGCTGGTGGCCGAGGAGATCCTCGACTCCCCCGACTTCCTGCGCAGGCTGGAGGCGATCGCCGACGCCGAGGACGCCGACCCGCGCGAGGTGTACCGGCGCGCGGAGAAGGGGCTGCACGAGCTGGTCGCGGCGCAGAGCAGGCTGGTCTCCGACCTGTTCACCCAGGCCATGCGGCCGGTGCACGCCTCGACCTGGAACGTCGACTCCGACGATTCCGGGCTGGCCGGGCTGCGCGACCTGAACCGCCGCTACCCGCTGGTCTTCCTGCCCTCGCACCGCTCCTACGTGGACGCCTTCGTGCTCGGCGACGTGCTGGCGCGCAACGACTTCCCGCCCAACCACGTGATCGGCGGGGCGAACCTGAGCTTCTGGCCGATGGGCCCGATCGCGCGGCGCACCGGCACCGTCTTCATCCGCCGCAGTTTCGGCGACGACGAGGTGTACAAGGCGGTGGTCGAGGAGTACTTCGCCTACCTGCTCAGCAAGCGCTTCAACATGGAGTGGTACTTCGAGGGCGGCCGGACCCGCACCGGCAAGCTCCGGCCGCCGCGGTACGGGCTGCTCAACTACCTGGCCGCCGCGGTGCGCGCGGACCGGGTGGAGGACGTGCTGCTGGTGCCGGTCTCGATCACCTACGAGCGGCTGAACGAGCTCGGCGCCATCGCCACCGAGCAGGTCGGCGGCACCAAGAAGGCGGAGGGGCTGGGCTGGCTGGCCCGCTACATCCGCAACCAGCAGCACTCCGCCGGGCACGTCTACGTGCGCTTCGGCGCCCCGCTCTCGGCGCGCGACCGGCTGGCCGCGCACGGCGACCCGCTGCACAACCCGCCGGTCACCATCCCGCTGCACAGCACCAACGGCACCGCGGCCGGCGCGGATCCGGCGCGCGCCGAGCGCGAGGAGAAGGAGCGCCGCGCGGTGCAGCGGCTCGCCTTCGAGGTGGCGGTCGGCATCAACGACGTCACCCCGATCACGGTGAACGCGCTGGCCACGCTGGCGCTGCTCGGCGTCCAGGAGCGCGCGCTGACGCTCGGCGAGGTGCGGGCGCTGCTGGCGCCGGTGCTGGACTACATCGTCGCGCGCGACCTGCCCTGCGGTGAGCTCGGCGCGCTGCGCGACGAGTCCAGCCTGGCGGTCGTGCTGGAGCAGCTCTCGCTGGCGAACGTGGTCACGGTGTACCGGGGCGGGCTGGAGCCGGTGTACTCGATCGAGAGCGGCGCGCACCTGGAGGCGGCGTTCTACCGCAACAGCGCGGTGCACTGGTTCGTCAACCGCGCCATTCTGGAGCTCGGCATCCTGGCCGCGGTGACGCTCGACGCCGACCCGCCGCCGAACGAGGAGCCGGACCCGCTGAACGCTGGCTGGGAGGAGGCGTACCTGCTGCGCGACCAGCTCAAGTTCGACTTCTTCTTCCCGGAGCGCAAGGAGTTCTCCGACCAGCTCACCGCGGAGATGCTGCTGGTGGACCCGGACTGGCGCAGCAGGCCGCGCAGCACAAGGGGCCGGGAGGTGCTCGGCAGGCTCACGGCCTCGGGGTTCATGATGGCGCACCGGGTGCTGCGCTCCTTCTTCGACGCGCAGCTGGTGGTGGCCGAGCGGCTGGCCGCCCGCGACCCTGGCACCGCCGTGGACCGCAAGGACCTGGTGGCGGAGTGCGTGGCGGTGGGCAAGCAGATGCTCCTGCAGCAGCGGCTGCACAGCCCGGAGTCGGTCTCCACCGAGCTGTTCGGCACCGCGCTCAAGCTCGCGGACAACCGGGGGCTGCTCGGCCCCGCCGAAGGTGCCGAGGCGCGGGCCGAGCTTGCGGTGCGGCGCGAGGAGTTCGCGGCGCGGCTGCGCATCCTCGGCGCGCGGATCAGCCAGGCGGCCGCGCTCGACCCGTCCAACCGCCCCGCGATGGACCGGCGATGAGCGCTCTCCGTCGCCGCCGGACGGCGCCGCGCCATGGCACCCCGATGCGCGGCCGCGGGGCGAGCGCTCCCGCGTTCCGGCCGCCGGAGCAGCGGTGATGAGCGCGGCCGTACCGGACGACGGCGCCGTCCCCGCCCGCTCGGTCCCCGCGCTGCTGGAGGCGATCCGCACCGGCCCGCAGGGGCCGCAGGTCGGCGCGTTCTTCGACTTCGCGGGCACCGTGGTGGACGGCTTCCGCCGCCCCGGGCCGCTGCGCAGGCTCTCCGGCCGCCGCGCGCACGACCCGGCGCGCACCCTGCGGGACAGCATCAGGGCGGGCGCCACCGACGGCGAGTACGGGCAGTTCCTGCAGGCGGTGCAGCACACGCTGGCGGGCTGCACCGAGGACGACCTCACGGCCGCGGGCCGCGCGCTCTTCCGCGGCGAGCTCTACGAGCAGGTCTTCCCGGAGGCATGGACGCTGGTGCAGGCGCACCGCGAGGCGGGCCACACCGTGGTGCTGATCAGCTCGCTCACCCGGTTCCAGGCGCAGCCGGTCGCCGACGAGCTCGGGATCGAGCACCTGCTCTGCACCGAGCTCGCCATCGATGGCGGCGCGCTCACCGGCTACCTCGACGGCACCCCGCTGTGGCGCAGGGGCAAGGCCGACGCCGCGCTGGCCTTCGCGGAGACGCACGGCGTCCAGCTCGGGCGCAGCTGGGTCTACGCCGACAGCCTGGCCGACCTGCCGCTGCTCGAACGCGCCGGGCACCCGGTCACGGTGGCGCCGGAATCCAGGCTGGCCACGGTCGCGGCCGAGCGGGGCTGGGCCGCGCCCGCCTTCCGCCCGCGCCGCCCACCCACCCCGCTGGACGCCGTGCGCACCGCGGCGGGCTTCGCCGCCATGCTCGGCGGCGCGCTGCTCGGCGTGCTCGCCCGCAGCTACACCGGGCAGCGCCGGAAGATGGCCGACGGGCTGCTCGCCTTCGCCACCAGGGGCGTGCTGGCCACCACCGGGGTCAGGCTGCGGGTCACCGGCACCGAGCACGCCCGAACCCCGCGCCCCGCGGTCTTCCTCTTCAACCACCAGAGCCAGTACGACATCTTCATCGTGCCGCGGGTGCTGAACGGCGGCGTCACCGGCGTCGGCAAGCAGGAGCTCACCAGAAACCCGATCTTCGGGCCGCTCATGCGCTTCGTCGGCGTCACCTTCATCGACCGCACCAACACCGAGAGCGCGCGGGCCTCGCTCGCCCCGGTGGTCCGGACGCTCGGCGAGGGGCTCTCCATCGCCATCGCGCCGGAGGGCACCCGCTCGTACACCCCGCGGGTCGCCCCGTTCAAGAAGGGCGCCTTCCACATCGCCATCCAGGCCGGGGTGCCGGTGATCCCCATCGTCATCCGCAACGCGGGCGAGGTCTGCCGCCGCAATGCCATGGTCGCCAGGCCCGGCGTGGTGGATGTGGCGATCCTGCCGCCGATCGACGTGTCGGGCTGGGATCCGGCCGCGCTGGACGAGAAGGTGGAGCAGGTGCGCAGGCAGTATCTGCACACCCTGCTGCACTGGCCGGAGCAAAGGTCTTGACCTGAAGGATCCTCGAGGTTTCAGTATGAGTGGGCAGAGCCGGAGCCGCTCCGGTTCCCCGAGGGAGGGATACCCGTCATGACCACCGCTTCCACTCTTCAAAGCCGAGTCCCCGCGCTGAGCCGCCCCGTCGCGGTGCTCGGCCCGACCATCGCGGGCGTCGTCGCCAACCTGATCATCTGGGCCATCGCCAAGGCGGCGGGGGTGAATTTCGAGGCCACCAGCAACGGCGAGGTGGGCGAGGTGCCGGTGAGCGGGATCGTCTTCATCACCGCGGCGCCGATGCTGGTCGGGCTGACCGTCGCGGTACTGCTCGCCTACCGCTGGGTCGGCATCCTGCGGGTCGCCGAGATCGTCGGGTCGGTGCTGGCCATCGCCACCATCGGGCTGACCATCGCCGCCGATTTCGACGCCGCGTCGACCATCGCGCTGGCGCTGATGCACGTCACGCTGGTGCCCGCCATCGTGATCGGGCTGGAGGGGCTGCGGCGCAGGCTCGCCGAGCAGGGCAAGGCCGCCTGACCGCGGGTCCGGCGCCCGCGCCCGTGCGCGCGGGCGTCAGACCGCGCGGTTGAAGAGCAGCTTCCACGGCATGAGCGCCGACTCCAGCTGCACCGCGAAGCTCATCTTGGAGGCCCCGAGGGTGCGCTCCTCGAATCGGATCGGCACCTCGGCGATGACGTAGCCGCGCTTGACGGTGCGGTAGTTCATCTCGACCTGGAACGAGTAGCCGTTGCTGCGGATCGAGGCGACGTCGATGGCGCGCAGCGTGTCGGCCTTCCACGCCTTGAAGCCCGCGGTGGCGTCCTTGACGCCGAGCCGCAGGATGGCGTTGACGTAGAAGTTGGCCCAGGCGGAGAGCGCCTTGCGGTGCCACTTCCACTCCTCGGCGGTGGAGCCGCCTGGCACGTAGCGGGAGCCGAGCACCACGCCCGCGTCGGAATCGCGCAGCTTGGCCAGCATGGCCGGGATCACCTCGGCCGGGTGCGAGAGGTCGGCGTCCATCTGGATCACCACGTCGGCGCCCTCGTCCAGGGCGCGGGTGATGCCCGCGATGTAGGCCCGGCCGAGGCCGTCCTTCTCGGTCCGGTGCAGCACGCCGACCACGGCGGGCAGCTCGGCGGCGAGCTTGTCGGCGACCTCGCCGGTGCCGTCCGGCGAGTTGTCGTCGACGACGAGCACGTGCAGGTCGGGAACGGGCAGCGACGTCAGCCGCTCCACCGCGACCGGCAGATTGTCCCGCTCGTTGTAGGTCGGCACCACAACGGTAACCCTCAAGGGTCGCCCTCCCAGCTCACCTGTTCACGCGCCGCGGGCACGAAGGACCCGCGCGCGTTCGCCTGATTCCCGGGAAACGGTACTCGATCCGTGCGGCGGGAAGCCGGGTGGTGGGGTGGGTTCAGCCGCCCTCGCTCCAGTTCCGGTCGGCCCGGTCGGCCTGTTCGTTTCGGGCTCTTGCGATTTCCAGCGCGCGCTCCGCCGTGGCCTGGTCCGGGTAGGGGCCCATCCGGTCCCGGAACCAGCACTGCCGCCCGCGCTCGGCCCGATTGTGCTTCAAGCAGTAGTACCAGCGTTCAGCCATGGCTCCAGCATTCCACCGGAGCGGGGTTCCCACACGGGACTCACTCGAAGGACAACTCCGGGGTGCGGGCGATGAGCAGCCGCCGCACCCGGCCCGCGCCGTCCACCTGCAGGGTGGCGTTGAAGGATGCCTCGAAGGCGCCGTCCCGCGTGGTCCGGCCGAGCACCAGCTCGCGGTGGTCCACCACGGCGCCCGCGTCGATGTGGTGCACCAGCGTGCTCTTCTCCCGCTGGGCCAGGTAGCCGACCAGCGCCTTCCGGTCGCCGACGAACTCCGTCGCGGTGCCGCCGCCCCTGGAGAACTGCACGGACATGACGAAATCGTCGGCGATCAGGTTCAGCACCCGGTCCGGGTCGTCGGAGTCCATGTACTCGAACCAGCGGGCCAGCATCGGGGGGACGGTTCCGGCCGTGGTCATCGCGGGTCTCCTCCGTTCGGCAGCAGCGCGAACGCCGCGCTGAAGCTCACCTGGTAGCGATCGATCAGCCCGTCCGGGCCGAGGTGCATGGCGGCGGCGAAGTGGCCGGTGGTCACGGTGCCGCCGCGCTCGGTGACGTCGCCGTAGGCGAACTGCAGGTCGCCGTCGACGGCGACCCGCAAGACATGGTGCTTCCGGTCCACGTCCGGGCGGCCGCGCAGGTAGCCGAGCATGGCACCGCGGCCGCTGTCCAGCGTCGTTCCGGTGGGCAGCACCATCGCGAACTCGACCTGCTCCGCGAGCAGTGCGGTCGCCTCCGCCAGCCTGCCGCTGTCGACCGTCGCGTAGTACTCCTCGATCGCATGGGTCATGAAATGAACTTAGTTCAAA
Source organism: Nocardia sp. NPDC057353 (assembly GCF_042667085.1). Lineage (NCBI taxonomy): Bacteria > Bacillati > Actinomycetota > Actinomycetes > Mycobacteriales > Nocardiaceae > Nocardia > Nocardia sp. NPDC057353. Next base: position 120,898 of record NZ_JBHVAK010000011.1, on the reverse strand, counting down.
GTTTCCCGGCGCGTCCAGGGTTTGCGGTATTACGCTCGGCTCGACAGAACCGAGTTCAACTCGAAAGTAGAGCCACCATGCCCGCACTCGACGTCCCATGGCCGCGGACCGAACCGGCCGCGCTCACCCCGAGCCCGGAACGGCAGGAGCTGCGCGACAGCCTGCGCACCCTGCTCACCAGGCACAGCGATATCGAGCGGGTGCGCGCCGCCGCGGAATCCGAGCTCGGTTACGACCGGGAGCTGTGGCGGCTGCTCGCCACCGAGATGTCGGTGGCCGCGATCGCGGTGCCGGAGCACCGCGGCGGCCTCGGTTACGGCACCGCCGAGCTCGCCACCGTGCTGGAGGAGTGCGGCCGCGCACTGGCCGCCGCGCCCGTGCTCACCTCGGCGGTGCTCGGCGCGGGCGCGCTGCTCGCCGCCGACGACCGGGACACCGTGCACGACCTGCTCCCCGCCGTGCTCGAGGGCGAGCTGCTCGCCACGGTGAGCCCGCTGACTGGGGAGACCGACCGGCTGCGCGCCGAGCCCGGCCCGGACGGCTGGATGCTCAGCGGCACCGTCACCGGCGTGCTCGGCGGGGCGAGCGCCGAGCTCCTGATCGCGCTCGCCGCGTGCCCGGACGGCGTCCGGCTGTTCGCCGCCCGGCTCGGCCCCGAGGTCGCCCGCGCCCGCCGCACCGTCATCGACCCCACCCGCGGCCAGGCGGACCTCACCATGGACGGCACCGCCGCCACCGCGCTGACCAGCCCGGAGACCACCGCGGCCACGGTCGAGCGGCTGCGCGACCTGGCCACCCTCGCGGTCGCCTGCGAGAACACCGGGGTGATCGACCGGCTGCTCGAGCTCACCGTGGAGTACACCCGCGCGCGGCAGCAGTTCGGCCGCCCGATCGCCTCCTTCCAGGCGATCAAGCACCGCCTCGCCGACCTGCTCGTGCTGCTGGAGCGGGCCCGCTCGGCTGCGCGCTACGCCGCCGCGGTGTACGCCGACGACCCCGGCGCGGCCCGGCTCGCGGTGGCGGTGGCGGGCGCGGTCTGCACCGAGGCGGCCGTGCAGGCGGCGGCCGAGGCGGTGCAGCTGCACGGCGGGGTCGGCTTCACCTGGGAGCACGCCGCGCACTCGTACTACCGACGCGCGCTCGGCAACGAGGCGGCGCACGGCTCGGCGACCGAGCACCGAGCCCGGATCGCGGCGCTCCTCGGGCTCTAGCGGCGAACCTGGCGCCCCCTATTGACGACCACCGCCCTCACCCACTAGAACTGAATTGAATCCAGTTCAATTCGAACGGCCAACCCCTCCGAGAAAGAGGCCCACCATGGTTGACACCGACCACATCGTGCTCGAGAAGGACGGCGACGTCGCCCGCGTGTGGCTGAACCGCCCGCACAAGAAGAACGCGGTGACCGTCGAACTGCTGCACCGGCTGGACGAGATCATCGTCGAGGTCGACAACGACCCGAACCTCAAGGTCCTGGTGCTGCGCGGCCGGGCCAACACCTTCTGCTCCGGCTTCGACCTGGACGAGCTGCGGGAGAACTACGTCGGCAAGACCAACGCGATGGACGTCGCGGTGCTCTCGGCCAAGGTCTGCGACCGGCTGTACTCGATGAACACCCCGTCGGTCGCGGTGCTCGAGGGGTACGTCACCGCGGGCGGGTTCGAGCTCATGATCTCCTGCGACTTCGCGGTCTCCGCGGACGACGCCAAGATCGGCGACTTCCACATCCGGCGCGCGCTCTTCGGCGGCGCGGGGCCGATCTACCGGCTGCCCCGGATGATCGGCATCCGCAAGACCAAGGAGCTCATGCTCACCGGCAAGCTGCTCTCCGGCACCGAGGCCGCCGCCTTCGACCTGATCAACGCCTCCGCGCCCGCCGCCGAGCTGGACCAGCTGGTCGCCGACTTCATCGCGCCGATCGTGGACAAGAGCCCCTTCGCCATGAAGCTCACCAAGATGACGATCGACCGCGGGCTGGACGCCGACATCCAGTCGCTCATGGTCATGGAGCACCTCGCGGTCGGCAACGCGCTGCAGTCCGAGGACGCGCGCGAGGGCGTGAACGCCTTCCTGGAGAAGCGCGAGCCCAAGTGGGTCGGCCGGTAGATCTCGTTTCGATCCGAGAGGGGATGGACATGGGTGAGCCGGTTCTGCACGGCAGCCGCTGCACCGTCTGCGGCACCGTCGGTTTCCCGGCGAGCGCGCGCTGCGCCCGCTGCGCGACCCCGACCGCCGAGCCGCTCGCGCTGAGCCGCACCGGCGTGGTCTGGGCGTACACGGTGCAGCGCTTCGCGCCGAAGTCGCCGCCCTACGTCCCGCCCGCGACCGGCTTCGCCCCGTACGCCGTCGGGTGGGTCGAGCTGCCCGACGGCGTCAGGGTCGAAGGGATCATCGACGTCCCCCGGGACGCCGGTCCACGCGGCGCCGCACCGACCGGCGCGAACAACCCGGCCGGCGCCGCTTCCATAGGCGCAGATCAGTCGAGCGGCGCGGCAGCGCCGGGCGATATACGCGGTAGCGACCGCTTCGCCCGGCTCGACCGGGCAGCGGTCCGTCTCGTCGCCGTCGACCCGGTCCCCCGATTCACCATCACCGAGGAAGGCCCCGAATGAACGTCTCGATAGTCGGCGCCGGCCTCAGCAAATTCGGCAGGCAGCCGGGAACAACCGGCCGTGAAATGGCCGTGACCGCCATCAGCGCGGCACTGCAAGACGCCGACCTGACCTGGCCGGACATCCAGGTCGCCTTCGGCGGCAGCGACTCCTCCGGCCTCGCCGACACCCTCGTGTCGGAACTCGGCCTCACCGGCATCCCGTTCACCAACGTCCGCAACGGCTGTGCGACCGGAGGCAGCGCCCTCTACGCCGCGGTCAACGCGGTGAAAGCGGGCGCCGCCGAGATCGCCCTCGCGGTCGGCTTCGACAAACACCCCCGCGGCGCCTTCGACCCCACCCCGGCCGAATGGGGCCTCACCGACGGCTACGGCTCCGAAGGACTCATGGTCACCACCCAGTTCTTCGGCGCCAAGATCAACCGCTACCTCCGCACGCACGGCATGAACCCCGCGGTGCTCGCCGACATCGCCGCCAAGGCGTACCGAAACGGGTCCAGGAACCCGAACGCCTGGCGCCGGGAGGCGATCCCCGCCGCCGAGATCGCCGCGGCGGAGATGGTGAACGACCCGCTCACCAAGTACATGTTCTGCTCCCCCGGCGAGGGCGCCGCCGCCATCGTGATCGCCGCCCCCGGGGTCGCGAAGAAACTGGGCCGCGCGGTCCGGATCGACGCGATCACGCACCGCACCAGGCGCTTCGGCTCGTTCGAGGTGTTCGGCCCCTCGGTGCAGGGCACCGGCGAGCCGACCAGCGTCAGCACCGACGCCGCCGCGGCCGCCTTCGAACAGGCGGGCATCGGCCCGGACGACGTGCGGGTCGCCCAGCTGCAGGACACCGAGAGCGGCGCCGAGCTCATGCACATGGCCGAGTGCGGCTTCTGCGAGCACGGCGCGCAGGAGAAGTGGATCGCAGCAGGCGAGACCGAGATCGGCGGCAGGCTCCCGGTGAACACCGACGGCGGCTGCATCGCCAACGGCGAGCCGATCGGCGCCTCCGGCCTGCGCCAGGTGCACGAGATCGTCACCCAGCTGCGCGGCGAGGCGGGCGAGCGGCAGGTGCCGAACGCGCCGCGGGTCGGCTTCACCCACGTCTACGGCGCGCCCGGCATCAGCGCCTGCACCGTGCTGACGGTTTGAACCGAGTGGTGACCCCAGCACCGCGCCACCGGCACCGGTTCGACCGGGCACCGCGCGGCACGGCAACGACGAGCGAGGACCGCGCACCGGCCGACCGGCACCGAGCGGCCCGCGCCAGGAAGGACAAGCAGTGACGCAGACCGCGCCCGACCTGGGCACCTTCACCGAGCAGGCGCGCGGCTGGCTGGCAGGCATGGCCGCGCCGCGCACCGCGAGCACCTGGGGCGCGGGCGACGACTCCGTGGCCGTCTTCGAGAACTGGACCGCCGCCGAGGAGCGCGCGCACACCGACCGCATCCGCGGCTACGAGCAGGCCAAGTTCGACGCGGGCTGGTCGGCGCTGAACTGGCCCGCCGAGTACGGCGGCCGCGACCTGCCGATCTCCTACGTGCTGGCCTTCCGCCGCACCGAGGAGGAGTTCGACGTCCCGCGCCGCACCGAGATGTTCTCGGTCACCCAGCAACTCGTCGCCCCGACCATCGCCCAGTGGGGCACCCCGGACCAGCGCGAACGCTGGGTCCGGGCCATGCTCCGCACCGACCTCATCGCCTGCCAGCTCTTCTCCGAGACCGAGGCGGGCTCCGACCTGGCCGCCGTGCGGACGAAGGCCGTCCAGGACGCGGACGGCACCTGGACCCTGGACGGCCACAAGGTCTGGACCTCGGGCGCGACCGTCGCCGACTACGGCGTCGCGGTCTGCCGCACCGACCCGACCGTCCCGAAGCACGCCGGGCTCACCGTCTTCCTGGTGCCGATGGACGCACCGGGCATCACGGTCCGCCCGATCCGGCAGATGACCGGGGGGACCTCGTTCAACGAGGTCTACCTGGACGGGGTCCGGCTCACCGACGAGCACCGGCTCGGCCCGGTCGGCAAGGGCTGGCCGGTCGCGCTGACCGTGCTCGCCGCCGAGCGGCTGGACGGCGGCAACCTCGGCCTGGCCAATGCCGACCGCGCGGTCGAGCTGGCCCGCAACCTGGGTCGCGAGCTCACCGACCTGGAGCGCGACCGGGTCGCCGACCTGGTCACCCGCAGCTACGTGCAGCGCATCGGGAACATGCGGGTGGCCGCCGCCGTCGTGGCGGGCGACGACCCCGGCCCGGAGGCCTCGCTGGGCAAGCTGCTCGCCACCGACACCATGGCCCGCACCTCCGAGGTGGCCAGGCTGCTGCTCGGCCGCGAGCTCGGCGCCGACTCCGGCGCCTGGGGCCGCTACGCCTGGACCGAGCACCTGCTCGGCGCCCCCGGCTACCGCATCGCGGGCGGCACCGACGAGATCCAGCACAACATCATCGCCGAGCGGGTGCTCGGCCTGCCCAAGGAGCCGCGCCCGTGACCACCACCAGTGCCGTGCCGTCCGCGAGCAGCGAGGCGGGAAGATGAGCGCCGCGCCCGTGAGCACCGTGGAACCCAGGGTCGCCGAGCGCTTCCGCGCCGAGCGCGGCGAGCCGGTGACCGGCTTCGAGCCGCTGCTCGGCGGCCACTCCGGCCTCACCTACCGGGTCACCACCGACCGCGCCCGCTACGTGGTCAAGGCGGTCCCCGACGGCCGCACCCCGATCGGCAGGCACGACATGCTGCGCCAGGCCAGGATCATGCGCGCCCTGGCCGACACCGCGGTCCCGGTGCCGCGCATCGTGCTGGAGGACGCCGACCAGCCCGCCTGGTTCGCCATGGAGCTCGTCCCCGGCGAGTCGCTGGAGCCGGTACTGGACGACCCCGCGGTCGAACCGGAGCTCGCCGCCGCCCGCATGCGCCGGGTCGCCGACGTGCTCCCCCTGCTGCACGACGTCGACCCCGCGCGCATCACCGACCCCGGCGAAACCCTCACCCCCGCCGACGAACTCGCCCGCTGGGCCCGCACCATGAACGCCGTCCCGCCGGATCTGGTCGCGGGCGGGCAGCACCTGCTCGACCTGCTCGCCAGGGACATCCCGGCCCCGATCGATCCGGTCCTGGTGCACGGCGACTACCGCCTCGGCAACATCCTCTGCGCGGGCACCGAACCCGCCGCGCTCATCGACTGGGAGATCTGGAGCGTCGGCGACCCCAGGGTCGAGCTCGGCTGGTTCCTGGTCTTCACCGACGGCGGCAACTTCCCCGGCGTCGGCCGCGCGGTGCCCGGCCTACCGACCGCCGCCGAGCTGGTCGAGCGGTACCGCGAAAAGCGCGCGCTGCCCGGCGACCTCACCTGGTTCGACGCGCTGGGGCGGCTCAAGATGGCCGCGATCATGGGCCACAACCTGCGCAGGCACCGCGAGGGCAGGCACCACGACCCGGACCAGGAGAAGCTGCCCGCCACCATCGACCGGCTCATCGCCACCGGCACCGCGCTGCTGGCCCGCTGATCCCGAGGACACCCATGGACTTCTCCTACTCCGCCCGCACCGACGAACTGCTCGACCGGCTCGAGCTCTTCATGGCAACGCACGTCTACCCGGCCGAGCCGGTCTACGACGGCCAGATCGACGCCGCCGCGAACCGGCACGAGCAGCCCGCGATCATGCGGGAGCTGCAGGCGAAGGCCCGCGAGGCCGGGCTGTGGAACCTGTTCATGACGCACGGCGGGCTCGGCGCCGGGCTGACCACCCTGGAGTATGCCCCGCTGGCCGAGGTCATGGGCCGCTCGATCATCGGCAACGAGGTCTTCAACTGCTCCGCGCCGGACACCGGCAACATGGAGATCCTCGCGCTCTACGGCACCGAGGCGCAGCGCGACCAGTGGCTGAAACCGCTGCTGGACTGCAGCATCCGCTCCGCCTTCGCCATGACCGAGCCCGCGGTGGCCAGCTCGGATGCCACCAACATCACCTCCACCATCCGGCGCGACGGCGACGAGTACGTCCTGAACGGCCGCAAGTGGTACATCTCCGGCATCCTCGACCCGGACTGCAAGCTGATCGTCTTCATGGGCAAGTCCGATCCGGACGGCCCCACCTACCGGCAGCAGAGCATGATCCTGGTCCCGGCCGACGCGCCGGGCATCGAGGTGCTGCGCGACCTGCCCATGTTCGGCTTCCACGACCGCCTCGGCCACGGCGAGGTGCAGTTCACCGATGTCCGGGTGCCCGCGGAGAACATGCTCGGCACGGCGGGTGACGGCTTCGCCATCGCCCAGGGCAGGCTGGGTCCGGGCCGGATGCACTACGCCATGCGGGCCATCGGCATGGCCGAGCGCGCGCTGGAGCTGCTCTGCCTGCGCGCCCGCGACCGGGTCGCCTTCGGCGGGCCGCTCGCCGAGCGCGGCGTGGTCCGCGAGTGGATCGCCCGCTCGCGCATCGAGATCGACCAGATCCGGCTGCTGACCCTGAACGCCTCCTGGCTGATGGACACCAAGGGCAATGCCGCCGCGCGCTCCGAGGTGGCGGCGATCAAGGTCTCCGCCATGGAGGTCGCGCACCGGTGCGTGGACCGGGCGGTGCAGGCGTACGGCGCGGCCGGGGTCAGCAACGACACCGTGCTCGCCCGCATGCACGCCATCACCCGCGCGCTGCAGATCGCGGACGGCCCGAACGAAGTCCACCTGCGCACCATGGCGCGCCTGGAGATGAAGAAGTACGCATGACGAATCAGGATCTGCATGGCAAGGTCGCGCTGGTCACCGGCGCCAGCCGCGGGCTGGGGCTGGCCATCGCCCGCGGGCTGCTCGACGCGGGCGCGACGGTGGTCGTCTCCAGCCGCAAGCTGGAGGCCTGCGAGCGCGCGGTCGCCGAGCTCGGCGCGGGCGCGCACCCGCTGGCGCTGCACGTCGGGCAGTGGGACACCATCGAACCTGCCGTGGACGGCATCATCGCCGAGCACGGCTCGCTCGACATCGTGGTGAACAACGCGGGCATCGCGCCGCTCGCGGAGAACCTGCTCGCCGTCGGGGAATCGCTGTGGGACAAGACCATCGAGGTCAACCTCAAGGGCCCGTTCCGGCTCATGGCGGTGGCGGGCGCGCGGATGGCCGCGAACGGCGGCGGCGCGATCGTCAATATCTCCAGCATCGGCGCCGAGCGGCCCAGCCCGCCGGAGGCGATGTACGCCGCCGCCAAGAACGGGTTGAACGCGCTGACCAGGGCCTTCGCCCAGGAGTACGCGCCGAGCGTCCGGGTGAACTGCGTCCTGCCCGGCGGCTTCGCCACCGATATGGCGGAGAACTGGGACGACGAGTTCGTCGGCAAGATCGTGGACCGGCTGCCCGCCGGGCGGCTCGGCAGGCCGGAGGAGATCGCCGGGCTCGTGGTGCACCTGGCGAGCGACGCCGCCGGGTACACGACCGGCGCGCTCATCCCGGTCGACGGCGGCCGCACCGCGGTCTACTGAGAGGGGTTGCCGTGCTGGAAACGCTCTTCGGGCTCGAGGGCAGGGTCGCGGTCGTCACCGGGGCCTCGTCCGGGCTCGGGATCGGCTTCGCCCGCACCCTCGCCGGGGCGGGCGCCGTTGTCTACGCGGCCGCGCGCAGGCTGGACAGGCTGGAAGAACTCGCCGCGAGCGAGCCGCGGATCGTCCCGGTGCGCTGCGACGTCACCGACGACGCCGACCGCAGGGCACTGGTCGACCGCTGCTACGCCGACGCCGGGCGGCTGGACATCCTGGTCAACAATGCCGGGCGCCCCGGCCCGCCGTTCGCCGAGCAGGAGACCGCGAGCGAGTTCGCGGCCATTCTGGAGCTGAACCTGCTGGCCGGGTTCCACCTCGCCACCTACGCCGCGGGCCGGGTGCCGGAGGGCGGGCGCGCCTCGTACATCAATATCTCCTCGGTGATCGGGCTGGTCTCCACCGCGCCGATCGGCGGGGCCAGCTACGCCGCCTCCAAGGCGGGCACGCTCGGGGTCACCAGGGAGCTCGCCGGGCAGTGGGGGCGGCGCGGGATCCGGGTCAATGCCGTGGTCCCCGGCTGGTTCGATACCGAGATGACCGACGGGCTGTTCCAGAACGAGAAGTCCGCGGGCTGGGTGCGGCGCAACACCATGCTCGGCCGCGGCGGGGTCGCGGGCGAGGTCGACGGCGCCGTGCTCTTCCTGGCCTCGGACGCCTCCTCGTACGTCACCGGGCACACCCTGGTGGTCGACGGCGGCTGGACGGCGCGCTGATGCTCGCCGTGCAGCTCACCCGCTGGGGCGCCGCGCCGGAGCTGCGCGAGGTCCCGGTGCCGCGCCCGGCCGGGCGCGAGGTGCTGCTCCGGGTCACCGCGGCCGGGCTGTGCCGCTCCGACCTGCACGTCATGGACTCCTCCGGGGCGGTGTTCGGGTATCCGCTGCCGCTCACGCTCGGGCACGAGGTGGCGGGGATCGTCACCGAGGTCGGGCCGGAAGCCGATGCGGCGCTGGTCGGGCAGGCCGTGGTGGTGCACGGCATCTGGAGCTGCGGCGCCTGCCGCAACTGCCTGCGCGGGCGGGAGAACTACTGCCTGACGCTGCGGCCGGGGCCGGACGGGCGGCTGGTTCCGCTCGGGAACGGGCTCGGGCACCCCGGCGGGCTCGCCGAGTTCCTGCTGGTCCCCGACGGGCGGCACCTGGTCCCCGCGCCCGGGTTGGCTCCCGAGCACGCGGCCCCGCTCGCCGACGCCGGGGCGACCGCCGTGCACGCGGTCCGGGAGAACCTGGACCTGATCGACGCCGCCACCGTCGCCGTCGTGATCGGCGTCGGCGGCCTCGGGCACCTCGCGGTGCAGATCCTGCGCGCCGATGGCGTCCGGCGGATCGTCGCCGTCGACACCCGTGCCGAGGCCAGGGAGCTCGCGCTCGCACTCGGCGCCGAAAGCGCGGTCGCGGAGCTGTCCGCCGTGCGGCTCGGCCCGGCCGACGCGCACCCTGCCCCGGCCGACACAGGCCCCCCGTCCGCCGGTGCGGCCCGCACTTCGGCGCAGGCCGAGGATCCGGCCCCATCGCTCGACGGCGGCGCCGACCTGATCCTCGACTTCGCGGGCGTCCCGCAGACGGTCGGCCCTGCGCTGGAACTCCTCGCCCCCGGCGGCCGCCTGGTCCAGGTGGGCAGCGGCGGCGGGCGCGCCGAGGTCGGCAAGGACCTCGGGCTCGCCCCCGGCTGGCGGGTCTCCGCCCCCTTCTGGGCGACCCGCGCCGACCTCGCGCACGCGGTCCGGCTCGCGACCGAGGGCGCGCTGCACACCAGCGTCGAGACCTTCCCGCTCGCCGACGCCCCGGCCGTCTACGCCCGGCTGCGCGCGGGCGAGATCACCGGACGAGCCGTGCTCGTCCCCTGAAATCCGCCGCCTCCCGACCGGCTCGTGATACGACGAGGAAGAGACGATGAAACTTCTGGCGAAAGAACTGATCGAGCGGGCCGGGGACACCCCGGACCGCCCCGCGGTGCTCGACGAACTCGGCACCCACACCCTCGGCGCGGTCGCGGCCGCCGCCGAGCAGCTGGCCGCCCGCATCGCCGCGCTGCACGACGGCGCCCCGACCGTGCTCATCCAGGCCGACAACACCTGGCGCACGCTGGCCGCGGCGGTGGCGGTCGGGCTGCGCGGCGGCGTCGTCGCGGTCTTCAGCCCGCACGCCACCCCGGCCGAGTTCGAACTCGCGGTCGCCGACATCGCCCCGGACCTGGTCGTCGCCGAGCCGCAGGCACTGGAGCGCTGGGCCGTCCCCGCCGCGACCTTCCCGGTCGCGGACGCCGCCTTCGGCACGCACGAGCTGCGCGCCCGCCCCGGCCCGTTCGGCGACGTCGCCCGCTGGCGCGGTGGCACCGCCATCGCCATGACCTCCGGCTCCACCGGCCGACCGAAGTGCGTGGTGCAGTCCGAGGAGGCCATCCGCTATGCCTGCGCCCGCACCATCGAGGCGGTCGGGCTGCGGCCGGGCGAGGCGGTCGGCGCCTTCGTCCCGCTTTCCAGCGTCGCCGCCTTCTGCTTCGGCATGTACCTGCCCGCCTTCCTCGGCGGGCACATGGTCTGCCGCAGCCGCTGGTCCCCCGCCGACGCGCTCACCGCCATGGCCGAGCACCGGGTCGCCTGGACCATGCTGGTCCCGACCATGGCGCTGCAGCTCTCCGTGGTCGACGGCTCGGCGGGCACGCTCACCACCATGCGCGCCATGACCATCGGCGGCGGCCCCATGAACGAGCGCGCCCTCGCTACGGCGGAGGAGCAGCTCGGCACCACCTTCCTGCGGGTCTTCGGCATGTCCGAGTGCCTCGGGCACACCACTCCCCGGCTCGACGACCCGCCGGGCATCCGGCTCGGCCGGGACGGCAGGCCGTTCGCGGGCACCGTGGTGCGCGCCGTCGACGAGGCCGGAAATCCGCTGCCGCCGGGCGAGATCGGCGACGCGCAGGTCCGCGGCCCATCGCTCTTCGTCGGTTATGCCCGCGCCGGGGCGCCCGTCCCGCCGGAGCTCACCCCGGACGGCTTCCTGCCGACCGGGGATCTGGTCGAGGTGGCCGCCGACGGCTCCATCCGCGTGATGGGGCGGCAGAAACAGATCATCATCCGGGGTGGGCGCAATATCGACATCAACGAGGTGGAGGCCGCGATCGCGGGGTTGCCCGGCATCGTGCAGGTCTGCGTGGTCCCGATCCCCGACGACCTGCTCGGCGAGCGCGCCGCGGCGCTCGTCGTCACCGGCGGCGCGCCGCTCGGGCTGGCCGAGGTCACCGCAGCGCTGGCGAACTCCGGCTTTCCCAAGTTCAAGTGGCCGGAGTACCTCTTCACCGTCGACGACCTGCCGCAGAACCGGGTCGGCAAGCTGTCCCGGCCCGATGCCGTGCGCATGGCGACCCGACTCGCCACTTTTGACCCGAGTTCATCTCAGGCGCGGTAGAGTTGCTCAATTCACCACCTAGCGACTGGGGGCACCGCTGATGACCGTCGATACCGGAACGCGCCGAGAGAGTCCACGCTCCAAGCGGAGCAATATTCTCGCGGTCGCGATCGAGCAGTTCGGCCGCGTCGGGTACGACCACACCAAGTGGGCGTCGATCGCGGACGAGGTCGGCATCGGCCAGACCGCGCTCTACCACTACTTCGAGTCCAAGGCGCACTGCCTGCTCACCATCATGCGGCTGGAGCTGGCCGATTCGGTCGAGCGGTTCGACGTCGCGACCGACGGCGTCGACGACCCGGCCACCGCGCTGCGCGCCGCCGTCGCGGGCGCGCTCGCCGCCACCCCGAGCGACGCGCTGCAGCGCCGCATCCTGCAGAACCACATGGACCTGCTGGCCGCGCCCCGACAGTCGGAGAAGGAGGAGGCCGAGCGGCTGCGCTCGCGCGAGCTGGTGCAGGAGATCGAGGCGCGCTGGACCGGGCTGGTGCAGCGCGGCATCGAGTCCGGCGACTTCGCGGGCGACGACCCGCGCACCCTGGGCAGGCTGGTGCTCGGCATGATCATCAGCGTCTGGCGCTGGTACCGCCCGGACGGCCCGCTCACCCTGGACCGGATCATCGAGACGGTGAGCGACGCCGCGGTCCGCGTGGTCCGCAAGTAACCCGGCCCGCCCCGGAAATTCCGGGGCCGCCGCTACCCATCGAAACAGAACAGAATTCAGGTTAGGAGTACGGATGTACAACCTCATGGTGCTCGCCGCCCGCCCCGGCGACTGGACGCACGAGCAGTTCATCGAGTGGTGGCGCGGCGAACACGCCGAGGTGACCTACCCGCTGCCCGGGCTGCTGCGCTGGCAGCACACCGAGATCCTGGACAGCGCCGATGAGCGCTCGGCGGGCTGGGACGGCCTCTCAGTGCTCAGCTTCGCCGACCGCGCCGCGCTCGACGCCGCGCTGGCCAGCCCCGAGTGGAAGGCCGCGGTCGAGCACGTCGGCAGCATGCGCGGCCGCAGGATGATCTGGTTCGGCGACGAGCAGACCCTGGTGCCGCTCGCCGACCCGGCGCCATGACCTGGGCCGAGCCCGGCTGCCACCCCGTCGCGGACGGGGTCTTCCGCGCACCACTCGCGCTGCCGCAGGACGGGCTGCGCGCGGTGAACGTCTACGTGCTGGAGACCGACGCCGGGCTCGCCCTGATCGACGGCGGCTGGCACCGCCCCGACACCTACCGCGAGCTGAGCAGCGCGCTCGCCGGCATCGGCAGGCGCCCGGACGAGATCCACGACGTCTTCGTCACGCACATCCACCGCGACCACTACACCTTCGGCGTCGAGCTGCGCCGCCGCCACGGCTGCCGGGTCCACCTCGGCGTCGGCGAGGCGCCCGGGCTGGCCGCGCTGCGCCGCCTCGGCAGCAATGTCCCGGAGAGCTCGCTGCGCGAACTCCGCCGCGCGGGCGCCGCCGACCTCGCCGCCGCCGCCAGGGAACTGACGGTCGACGAACCCTTCGACGCCGCCGACTGGGCCGACCCCGACACCTGGCTCACCCCCGGCCGCATCGACCTCCCCGGCCGCCCCCTGCACGCCATCGCCACTCCCGGCCACACCAAGGGCCACCTGGTCTTCCACGACCCCGCCGCGGGGCTGCTCTTCACCGGCGACCACCTGCTCCCCACCATCACCCCCAGCATCGGCTTCGAACTCGGCCCGTGGGACCTCCCGCTCGCCGCCTTCCTCGACTCCCTCGCACTCTGCACCGCCGCCGAGACCGACAACGTCATGCTCCCCGCGCACGGCGCCCCCGGCGGCAGCACCGCCGCCCGCGCCCGCGAACTCCTCGCCCACCACGAGCGCCGCTTCGCCGAGATCCGCGCCGTCCACACCGATGCCGCCACCGCACTGCAGCTCGCCAGCGTCCTGCCCTGGACTCGGCGCCGCCGCGCCCTCGCCGAGCTTGACACCTTCAATCGCATGATCGCCGTCTGCGAAACCCTCGCCCACCTCGACGTCCTGGCCGCCAGGGGTGCGGTGCGGGTCGCGGAGCGCGACGGAGTGGATATCTTTCGCCCTGCGCGCTGAGGACCGGCCCGTCCTCGAGCCGGGCCAGCCGCCGCAGCCGGGGTCAGGCGGCGGTCCAGCCGCCGTCCACGTAGAGCTCGGTGCCGGTGATGTAGGTGGCGTCGTCCCCGGCCAGGAAGGCGACGGCGGCGGCGACCTCCTCGGCCGCGCCGAGCCTGCCCATGGGCGTGCCGGCGAGCATGGCGGCGTGCCGCTCACTGCCCTGGAAGCGTTCGAGCAGCTGGGCGGTGCCGATGAAGCCGGGGTGGACGGAGTTCACCCGGACCCCGGCGCACGCCCAGTGCAGCGCGGCGTTCTTGGTCATGGTGCGCACGGCCCCCTTGGCGGCGGCGTAGGCGAGGCTGTTGCCGAGCCCGCCGACGGTGCCGAGGATCGAGCAGAGGTTCACGATCGAGCCGCCGCCGGAGCGCTCGATGAGCGCCCCGGCGTGCTTCATCCCCAGCCAGGTGCCGGTCTGGCTGACCGCGATCACCCGCTCGTAGCGGGCCAGCTCCTCGTCGACGACGCTGCCGATACTGCCGATGGCGCCATTGTTGACCAGCGCGTCCAGCCCGCCGAAGCGGTCGGAAACGGCGGCGCACAGCGTTTTCCATGCTTCTTCGTCGGCGATGTCCAATGCCAGCGCCGTGTGCCGCCCCGGGGCGGGCAGGTCGGCGAGCACCCGCTCGCACGGCTCGGCGTCGAGGTCGGTGGCGACCACCACCGCCCCCTCGGCGGCGAGCCTGCGCACGATCTCCACCCCTATCCCGCCGCTCGCGCCGGTGACCAGCACGACCTTGCCTTCCAGCCGGGTCTCGCCCGCAGCCATACCGTCCCTCTCAGATCAGAGCTTGCTCAGCACATTGCGCCCGCCGACCGCCATGGCCGCGGCGACACCGACCGTCGTCACCGCCGTCATGAGCAGCGCCATCGCCGCCACCAGCGGGTACGAGCCGTTCTGCCAGAGGTCGAAGAGCAGCGTGCCCATGACCTGCGTGGTCGAGGCGCGGACCAGCAGCGAGGCGGCGAATTCGTGGGTCAGCAGGATGAACATGAGCGCGACGGCGCTCAGCACCGTCGGGCGCATGAGCGGGAGCATGACCCGCAGCGTGGTCACCAGCGGCGATGCCCCGCTGGTGGCGGAGGCCTCCGAGTAGGTGTTGCCGAGCGCCAGCATGGCGGTCATCTGCATGCGGGTCGCGAAGGGCAGCATGAGCACGATGTAGACCAGGATGATCACGGTGCGGGTGCCGTAGAGGATGAACGGCGGCTCGGTGTAGGTGAGCAGGAAGCCGACGCCGAAGATGACCGCGGGGATGCCGAGCGGCAGCGCGGTGATCAGGTCGCCGAGCAGTGCGAGAATCCGGAAGCGCCTGCCGCGCACCAGCAGCGTCGCCATGACGTAGCCGATCGGCACGCAGATCAGCACCGCACCGAGCGAGGTCGAGACGCTGGTGAGCACCGACTCCACGATGGCCGAGTTGGAGCCCAGCGTGCGGAAGTTGTCCAGCGTCAGCATGTCCCACGTGAGCGAGCCGGACCAGTACGGCGTGAGCGAGACGATCACCAGCCCGGCCAGCGGCACCACCAGGGCGAGCAGCGCGTACCCGATGAGCGTGAGCGCGGCCCAGGTGCTGCGGCCGCCGGAGGGCGCGAACGCCTTGCCCCCGTGCGTGACGAAGCGGGTCTGGTTGCCCAGCAGCACCTTCTGGATCAGCACCAGCGCGATGCCGAGGATCACCAGCGGCGAGCCCGCGGCGGCCGCGGCGGCGAAGTCCGAGGGCGATTCCGAGACCCGGCGGTACATCTCGGTGGTCAGCACCTGCACGCCGTAGTTCTGTCCGAGCAGCAGCGGCCCGGTGAACTGGCCGAGCCCGAGCAGGAAGGCGATGCCGCCGCCGTAGATGAGCGAGGGCCGCAGCAGCGGCAGCACGATGGTGAAGAAGATCCGGAACGTCGACGACCCGCTGGTCTGCGCCGCCTCCAGGTGCTCGGCGCCGATGTTCTGCATGCCCGCGCTGACGAACAGGTACACGAACGAGGTCAGCCCGAAGCCGGTCAGCACGATGATCCACGGCACGGTGTAGACGTCGACCGGGCCGGAGTCGGTCCCGCTCCACCAGGGCAGCTCGCGCAGCAGCACGTTCAGGTAGCCGGGGCCCGGCGAGAGCAGGAAGGCCCAGCCCACCACGTTCGCCACCGCGGGCAGCACGATCGGCAGGATCGGCACGATGCGCAGGAAGCCGAGCCGGTCCGGCAGCCTGCTCGCGGCGAAGGCGAGCAGGGTCCCGAGCACCATGGCGATCACCAGCGAGCCGAGCGCCAGCGCGACCGTGGTGCGGATGGTCTCCCCGATGTCGTAGCGGCCGTACTGGTTGCGGTACCCCTGGCCGCCGTTCTCGAAGGCCAGCGCCTGCAGCCGCAGCATCGGCAACACGACCAGGTAGGCCAGCACCGCGAGCAGCGCCAGGTAGCCGAGGCGC
Source organism: Nocardia sp. NPDC057353 (assembly GCF_042667085.1). Lineage (NCBI taxonomy): Bacteria > Bacillati > Actinomycetota > Actinomycetes > Mycobacteriales > Nocardiaceae > Nocardia > Nocardia sp. NPDC057353. Next base: position 104,836 of record NZ_JBHVAK010000011.1, on the reverse strand, counting down.
TGCCGCCAGCCGTCCGGCAGTGCGAAGCCGCGGCGCGCGGGCGGCGGCTCGACCGGGTCGGCGGTGCGCACCGGCGTGTCGAGGGCGGTCATCGCGGATCCCCCGCGGCGACGGTGGCGCGCTCGACGGCCGCGGCGCCCGCGGCCGGGAACACCCGCAGCGCGGCGGGCGAGAAGCTGATCAGCACGGGTGCGCCGGGCGCGCTGTTGCGCAGCGCGGAGCCGTGCTCGGCGGCCGGGGCGCGCAGCGTCAGCCGCGAGCCGCCGGTCTCGACCGCGACGTCGTAGTGTCTGCCGCCGTACTCGTACCCGGCCAGCTCGGCGTGCAGCGCCACATTGCCCAGCGGCACCTCGCCCGCCGACCCGTGCAGCAGCAGGTCCTCCGGGCGCAGCCGAGCCACCGCGGCATCGCCCCGATCCGCCCGATCCCGCACCACGGCGTGCGCCAGGTCCACGGAATCGCCCGCGGCCGTGCGCCACCCGTCGTGGTCCCGGAGCAGCTCCAGCCGGTTCGCCATCCCGATGAAGGCGGCGACGTACTCGGAGACCGGGTTCTCGAAGACCCGCTCCGGGGTGTCGTACTGCTCGATCTTCCCGGCCTTCATGATGGCGAGCCGGTCACCGAGCGCGAACGCCTCGGACTGGTCGTGCGTGACGAAGACGGCGGTGAAGCCGAGCCGCTGGTGCAGCTGGTGGATCTGCGAGCGCACCTGGTCGCGCAGCCTGGCGTCCAGGTTGCTCAGCGGCTCGTCGAAGAGCACCAGGTCGGGCGCGGCGACCAGCCCGCGCGCCACCGCGACCCGCTGCTGCTGCCCGCCGCTGAGCTGGGACGGGTACCGGTCGAGCAGCTGCCCGCAGTCCACCATGTCGGCGGCGGCCTCGACCGCGCCGTCCGCGATGGCCTGCTTGAGCTTGCGGACCTTGAGCGGATAGCGGATGTTCTGCCTGACCGTCATGTGCGGCCAGAGCGCGTAGGACTGGAAGACCATGCCGATATTGCGCCTGTGCGCGGGCACGTTCACCCGGCCTGCCGCGTCGAAGACGGTGCGGTCCTTGAACCGGATGCTGCCGCCGCCGGGGTTCTCCAGCCCGGCCAGGCAGCGCAGCGTCGTGGTCTTGCCGCAGCCGCTCGGCCCGAGCAGCACCAGGAACTCGCCGTCGGCGATCTCCAGGTCGAGATGGTCGACGACGACATTCGATCCGTAGGTCTTGGTCAGACCGGAAACTGTGAACTGCGAACTCATCTCATGCCTTCTGGGGTTGCAGACGGGGGGTGCGGACGCCGGCGGCGATCCCGCCGTCGACGAGCAGGTCGGTGCCGGTGATGTAGCGGCTGTCCTCGCCTGCCAGGAAGAGCGCGGCCGCGGCCACCTCGGCCGGGGTGCCCCTGCGGCCCAGCGGGATGCCGCGGACGTAGGCGGCCACGTCGTCGTCGGCGAAGCCGGGACCCGCGGTGATGTCGGTCTCGATGCTGCCGGGGCAGATCGAGTTCACCCGGATCCCGCGCTCGGCCAGCTCCAGCGCGGCCACCCTGGTCAGCGCGCGTACACCGAACTTCGCCGAGCCGTAGGCGCCGAGCCCGGCGGTGGCGAGCACGCCGCGCACCGAGGAGACGGTGATCACCGCGCCGCCGTCGGCCATGGCGCTCGCCGCGGTGCGCAGCGCCAGGAAGGTGCCGACCAGGTGCTGGTCCAGCATCTTCCGGAACTGCGCCAGGCTGGTCTCGGCCAGCGGCGCCTTGAGCGCCGTGCCCGCGCAGTTCACCAGCACGCCGAGCCGGTGCCCGGCCCACGACATCTCCGCGACCACGGCGTTCCAGTCCTCCTCCGCGCCGACGTCCAGGTGCCGGTAGTGCGCGCCCTTCCCGATCCGGCGGGCCCGGTCGCGGCCCGCCGCGTCGTCCACGTCGGTCAGGTAGACGGTGCCGCCGCGGGCGGCGAAGAGCTCGGCGCAGGCGCCGCCTATCCCTCCGGCCGCCCCGGTGACCAGGACGCTCACGCCGCGCAGCGGCTCGGCGAGCTCAGCCATGACGAATTCCCCTTCGGTAGCCGGTGGTCAGCCCTGGAAGCGGCGCGACCACTCCTGCGAGTAGGCCGAGACCTTGTCCGGGGTGAGGTCGGCGGTCTCCGGCAGCGTGATGGTCTGCGCCTGCACCACCGCGCCGGGGACGTCGGGCAGCGCGGCCGCGTAGCCGGAGTTCAGCGCGGCCTGGCCCGCCCCGGTGACCATGAAGTCGACCAGCACCTGCGCGGCGTTCGGGTGCGGCGCCGCGCTCAGCGCGTGCGTGTACCAGGGCGTTCCCCACGGCGACTGCGGCAGCGCCCAGTTCACCGGCGCGCCCTGGGCGACCTCGGTGGTGAGCGGCTGCACCGACGGGGTCGCGCTGATCTCGCCGGAGGTGAGCGCCTGCGCGATGCCGAGCGCGCTCGGGTAGACCCGCGGCCGCAGCTCGGCCAGCCGCTCCCAGTAGTCGGCATCGTAGGTCTCGGCGTAGTACCGGTACAGGTCGACGTAGGAGGCGATGCCGGTCGGGTTGACGATGCCGATCTTGCCCTGGAACTTCGGGTCGAGCAGGTCGCGCGGGTCGCTCAGCCCCTCCGGGACGGCGGTGGTGTTCCAGCCGAGCGCGAAGACGGCGGCGCTGGTGAGCGCGAAGCGATCGTTCAGCACACTCTCGGCGGGGGTGTACTCCGGCGCGTCGAGGGCGGGGCCGACCAGCGCGGTGGAGTACTGGCCGGAGTCCGCGGCGTTCGAGATCCAGTTGGCGTCGGTGAGCATGTGCACGTCCGCGATGCCGCGGCCGGTGCGGTTCTCGGTCTCCACCCTGGGGTTGATGTCCGGGTCGGTGCCGCGCACGAACTCCAGGTCGATCTGCGGGTAGGCCGCCTCGAACTCCCGCTCCAGCACCTCGAGGTTGGCGGGCTTCTGGCTGGAGTACAGCATGACCTTGCCCTCGCCGTTGGCGGCGGCGACCACGTCTTCCCAGCTCCCGCCGACCGGGCCGCTGCTCGATGTACCGGAGCCACAGGCGGCCACGAGGGCGGCGGTGGCGAGGGTGGCGACCGCCGCGGCGGCTCTGCTCAGGGATCTCATGCGCGCTGTCTTCCCACGAACTGGTCGGGGGCTCCCGGCCAAACTGAACTGATGTCAGTTTGAGAACCTAAGTCGATTCGGCTGTGGTGTCAATCACCTTAGCGTGCACACTGTGAATTGAATCCAGTTCGAGGAGGACCTATGACGCCCGATCTCTCCGCCCCGCTGCACGTCGGCCCGCTACGGCTGGGCAATCGGATCGTCGCCACCGCGCACGGCTCGGGAGCGGTCGCGTACGGGCTCGCGGGCCCCGGCGACGCCGAGTACTGGCGGCGCTGCGCGGCGGGCGGCGCCGCCGCGGTGATCGCGGGCGGCACCGTGGTGAGCCCGGACTCGGCCAACCGCGCGGGCAATATCACCGAGGCCTGGCGACCGGCGGCGATCCCCGGGCTGCGGCGCCGGGCCGCCGCCATCGCGGCGGAGGGCGCGCTGCCGGTGTGCCAGCTGGTGCACCTGGGCCGGGAGACCCTGGGGGCCGAGCTCTGGTCGCACCCGGTCGGGCCGTCGGCGGTGCGCTCACCCCGCGAGCCGACCCGGCCGCGGGCCATGACCGAGGCGGATATCGAGCGGGTGGTCGCCGACTTCGGGACCTCCGTGCGGCACGCCGTCGAGGCCGGTTTCCCCGCCGTCGAGCTGCACGCCGCGCACGGCTACCTGCTGGCCCAGTTCCTCTCCCCCGCGAGCAACCACCGCGCCGACGCGGGCACCGCAGCGGGGCGGGCCGCGCTGCTGCTGCGGCTGCTCGCCGAGCTGCGCGGCGCACACCCGGAGCTGCTGCTCGGCGTCCGGGTCTCGCTGGAGGGCGCCGAGGAGGCAGGCTTCGACCTGCCAGGATTGGTCGAGCTGCTCGGGCTGCTGGACGGCTTCGACTACCTGAACGTCACCGCCGGGGTGCGCACCACCTACGTCAAGGACATGGCGACCGAGGCGCCGCCGCTGCTCGCCGCGCTCCCCCGGCTGCGCGCCGCCACCACCCGACCGCTGCTGGTCTCGCAGGCCTTCCGCGAGCGCGCCGAGCTGGCGGCGGCGCTGCGCGGCGGCGCCGACCTGGTCGGCATGGCGCGGCCGTTCATCGCCGACCCGGACATCGCGCGCAAGCTGCTGCGCGGCGAGGACCACCTGATCCGCCCGTGCGTCTCCTGCAACGAGGACTGCCGAGCCTTCACGCCGGTGCTGCTGTGCACGGTCAACCCGGAGCTCGCGCCGCCTGGAGCGGAGTTCCGCCCGGCCCAGCCCCTGCGTCTCACCCCGTTCCCCGGGCGGACCGGGCCGGGACGAGGCGGGACGGCCGCGGCGCACCCGTCGTCCGGAGCAGCGCAGGCACCGGCGCGCACCCCACGGGTGGCGCCTCCCGAGCCATCCGGACGAATGCAGGCGCCTGCGCGCCGGATCGCGGTGGTCGGCGCCGGACCCGCAGGGCTGGAAGCGGCCTTCCGCCTGCGCGGCTCGGACGTCACGCTCTTCGAGGCCGAACCGGAGCTCGGCGGCCAGCTCCGCCTCGCCGCGCTGGCCCCGCACCGCGCCGGCTGGACCCGCCTGCTGCGCTACTACGCCGCCAACCTCGACGGCGTCGAACTCGCCGTCGGCCACCGCGCCACCCCCGCCGACCTGGCCGAATTCACCGACGTCATCCTCGCCACCGGCGCCATCGAGGCCACGACACCCGGCGCCCACAGCACCACCGCCGTGCTGGCGGGCGCGGCCCGGCCGCAGCCGCGCGAGCACGTGGTCGTGGTCGACGACGGCTTCGGCTACTGGCCCGCGCTCGGCGCCGTCGACGCCGCGCTGGCGGCGGGCGCCGAGCGGGTCACCGTGCTGGTGCCAGGCCCGGCGGTGGCCGCGGGCATCCCGGCGGAGAGCCGGGTCCAGTGGCGCAGGCGGCTCCTCGGCAAGCCGGTGGAGTTCCGCGTCGAGACGACCTGCGCCGAGATCACCCCCACCCTGGTCGTCACCCGCGACCTGCTCTCCGGCCGGACCGCCGCGCTCCCGTGTGATCGCGTGGTCATCGCAGGCGAGCGCATCAGCACCCCGACCGCTCCCCTGCTGAGCGCGCTTCCGCAGGTCAGCGTGCAGGCGATCGGCGACGCGCTCACCCCGCGCCGAGTCGCGCACGCCATCGCCGAAGGGAGAGCTGCCGCACATTCGGTCTTGAACTGACTTCAGTTAATGTCTACTGTGATCGCCAGCACAACCGCCGACCCACCGCCCGAGGAGCAGCCCATGCAGACCATCACCACCGATGTGCTCGTGATCGGCGCGGGCATGGCCGGGCTCACCGCCGCCACCAGGGCGCTCGCCAGCGGTGGATCGGTGGTCGTGGTCGAGAAGGCGCCCGCGGTCGGCGGCTCCACGCTCTTCGCGGGCTATGCGTGGACCGCACCGGAGCACGCGGTGATGGACCGGGTGAACCCGGACGGCGACCCGGAGCTGCGCCGCGCCCTGGTCGACGGCTTCCCGGCCGGGTTGGAGTGGATCAGCGGGCTCGGCGTCGAACTCGGCCCCGCGGTCCCGATCCTGCGCTACGGCGTCGGCCACAGCTTCGATACGGCGCGCTACGTCGAGACCTGCCGCAGGCGGGTCGCCGCCGACGGCCTGCTGCTCACCTCGACCGAGCCGCTCGCGCTGCGGACATCCGGCGCCGCCGTCACCGGCGCGACCGTCCGCCTGCCGGACGGCACCGAGCGCGAGATCGCGGCCACCGCGACCATCATCGCCACCGGCGGCTTCCAGGCCGACCCCGAGCTCGCCGCCCGCTACATCCACCCGAACGCCGCCGCCATGCCGCTGCGCTCCAACCCGGTGAGCAGCGGCGGCGGGCTCCGCCTCGCGGAAGCCGCAGGCGCCGAGACCGGAACGCCGGGGACCGGCTTCTACGGCCACCTGGTCCCGACCGGGGTCGACTTCCGCGACCCCGCCGACTTCGTCGCGCTCTCCCTCTACTACAGCGAGCACGCGCTGCTCTTCGACCTGGAGAGCCGCCGCTTCACCGACGAGACGCTCGGCGACCACCTCACCGCCATGCGGCTGCTCGAGCGCCCCGAGGCGCGCGGCCTGCTGATCGCCGACGAGCGGGTCTACCGCGAGCACACCCTCGGCAGCTACGTCGCAGGCGCGGTCGCCATGGACCGGTTCGACCTCGCACTGCGCCGCGGCGGGCGCGGCGGCATCGCCGCCGACCTGGACGAACTCGCCATGCTGCCCGCCGAGTGGGGCTACGACGGCGCCGCCATCGCCGAGCAAATCCGCGCGGTCAACGCCGCGGGCGCCGCCGCGGCGCCGGGCAGGCTGCACGACCCCGCACCGCTGGACCGCGGCCCGTACTACGTGCTGGAGACCCGCCCCGCGCTGACCTTCCCGTTCCACGGCATCCGGATCACCCCGGAGGGCAGGGTGCGCGCCGCCGCGGGCGGAACCGTGCCCGGGCTCTTCGCCGCGGGCTCCGATATCGGCGGCCTCTATGCCGACGCCTACACCGGCGGGCTCGCCCCCGCGCTCGTCTTCGGCCTCGCCGCCGCCGACGCTGCGACCGCGGTGCCCGCCGCCTGATCCCCCTGTAAACCGCTCCACCCCTTCGAAGATGAGGAATACCCCTGTGTCCAGGTTCCGCAAGTCCGTCGTCGCCCTCGCGCTCGCCCTCACCGCAACCACGGTCGGCGCAGGTGCGGCGCAGGCCGCCCCCGACCTCTCCGTCGACGTCGCCCCCGGCGTGAACTACCGCGCCTACCACGACGGCACCGCCGCCGTGATCAGCATCGACTCCGGCTCGCTCATCGTGGAGAACGGCAACTTCCAGATCCGCGCCGCGAGCGGCGAGATCCTGGCCGGGGTGCCGCTGGAGTACAACTACGACGACATCGCCTTCCCGATCGAGGCCGAGATCGACGGCAACACCGCCCGGCTGACCCCGGTGCTGTCCATGGACCGCGCCCGCTACAACCCGGTCGCGCTGCCCTTCGAGGACAGCGCCCCCTGGAAGACCCCCTACGACCGCGAGGTCGCGGCCTGGACCAGGATGACCTCCACCATCTCCATGGCCTCCACCGTCAGCGCCGTCATCGGCGGCGTCGGCTCCGGCCTGATCGGCTGCGTGCTCGGCGGAATCGCGGGCACCGCGCTCACCGGCCCGCTGGCCACCCTGTTCGGCGCGGGCCCGATCGCGGGCTGCCTGATCGGCGGCGCCGCGCTCGCCCCGATCGGCACCATCGCCGGCGCGCTGCTGATCGGCGCCCCGGTCGCCATCGCCGCCTTCATCCAGTACTCGAACACGGTGAACGCGCCCTTCCCGGCGAAGTGAATTGACGCTCGACCGCTGCCCCCGCGCGAACCGTGCGGGGGCAGCGGCGTGCTCAGCCCGGCTCGACCAGCACCCGCAGCTCCGGCTCGGCCGCGAGGTGCCGCGCCACGCTCAGCCGCAGCCGGTGCTCGGGCACGGTGAGCCGCTCGGTCTCCTGCGCCAGGTACTCCGCCCAGCTGCGGAAGACGCAGAACTCGACGAAGGTGCCCGCGGCGCCCGCGGGCCGGGTCAGGGTGCAGCGCAGCGCACCGAGCCGCAGCCGGGAGACCCGCACCGCGGCGACGTCCGCCAGGAACGCGGTGACCCGATCCGGCTCGACCCGGTAGGTCGTCTCCACGATCACCCGCCCCGCCGGGGCCCCCTCCGGGAAGGCGAGGTCGTCGCGCGCGGGCGCCGGATCCGGCGCGATCCCCGTGCTCGGCCGGAGCCCGTTGCGCAGCACCCCGATTGCCGACGCCAGCATGGCCGCCGCCGCGACCAGCACCGTCGGCACCAGCCCGATCCGGTCGGCCAGCACACCCCAGAGCAGCGCGCCGACGGCCTGGCTGCCCTGGAAGACCACCATGACGAAGGCGATCACCCTGGTCCGGATCCAGCGCGGCACCACCGCGTGGGCCGCCACCATCCAGGTGCTCTGCACCCCCACCCACGCCGCGCCCGCGACCACCATGAGCAGCACCGCGAGCTCCACCCGCGTGCCGAGCGCCAGCCCGGCCAGCACCGCCGCGTAGGCCACCGACCCCAGCGCCACGAACTGGTTCCAGCTGGTCCTGGCGCGCAGCGGCATGGCGGCGACGGTGCCGAAGACCGCCCCGATCCCGACCGCGCCGGAGACGATCCCGAACTCCAGCGTGCTCGCGTCCAGCCGCTCGTCCGCCAGCACCGGCAGCAGCGCCCACAGACACCCTGCCGGAACGCCGAAGGCGGTCGCGCGCAGCAGCAGCCGCCTGGTCCAGCGCGAGTACCGGATGAACCTGGCCGCGGTACCCATCGCCGCCCGCACCGACCCCTGCCGGGGCGCGGTACCCGCGTCGGCGGGGACGTACCGCGCCGCGATCACCGCGCAGAGCCCGAAGAGCACCGCGCTCGCCACGAAGGCCGGGGACGCCCCGAACCAGGCGAGCAGCCCGCCGCCGAGCACCGGCCCGAGCGCCCGCGCCCCGTTGAACACCGCGCCGTCCAGCGCGGGGACCACCGCGAGCAGGTCGGGGGCGACCAGCCGGGGCAGCAGCGCCTGCCAGACCAGCACCACCGCGGCCAGCCCGGCCCCGGCCAGGAACACCGTGCCCATGAGCACCGGCACCCCGCGCACCCCCGCCAACTCCGCCAGCGGCGGCAACGCGGCGGCGAGCGCGAGCGCCAGCGCGGTGCCGGTGAGCACCCGCCGGTGCCCCGCCGAATCCACCACCGCCGCGATCGGCAGCGCGAGCAGGAAGAAGGGCAGGCTCGCCGCCAGCTGCACCGCCGAGACCACGCTCGCGGGCTCGCCCGCCCTGGTGAGCAGCCACTGCGCGACCGTCACCAGCATCCAGACCCCGACGCTCACCCCGAGCTGCACCAGCAGCAGCATGCGCAGCCGCGGCACCCGCAGCGGCGCGGTGATTCCCGGTGCCCCATCTCGGCCCATTGGCCACACCTCCCGCTACGATAATTGAACTGAATTCACCTTAATGTCCGCCGGAGCCCGGCGGGCCGGATCCCGGGAGGCCGAGAGTGGCGGAGACCAATCGACTGGTGTGCCTGGCGCGGCGGCCGGAGGGCCGGATCGCCGCCGACGACCTGGTGCTCACCGAGCTGCCGCTGGCGCCGCTCGCCGAGGGCGAGGCGCTGGTCCGCAACACCTGGCTCTCCATCGACCCGTCGGTGCGGATCCGGCTCGCCGCGACCACGCCGAAGGGGTACCTGCCGCCGCTGCGCCCCGGCGACCCGCTGGCGGGGCTCGCGCTCGGCGAGGTGGTCGCCTCCCGCCGCCCGGACTTCGCCGTCGGCGAACTGGTCTCGCACACCCAGGGGTTCCGCGACTACGCCCTGCTCGGCGCCGATGCCGCGGCGATCGGCGGCTACGGCAGCCCCGCCGTCGTCCGGACCGGCGGCCTGCCCGCCCAGTGGTTCCTCGGCCCGCTCGGCAGCGCCGGGCTGACCGCCTACGCCGGGCTCTTCGGCGTCCTGGAGCTGCGCCCCGCCGACACCGTCTGGATCTCCGCCGCGGCGGGCGCCGTCGGCAGCCTCGCCGCCCAGCTCGCGAAGCTGCGCGGTGCCACCGTGATCGGCTCCGCGGGCGGCGCCGCCAAGACCGCCTTCCTCCGCGACGAACTCGGCATCACCGCCGTCGACTACCGCGCGGGCTCGCTCACCGGGTCCCTCACCGCCGCCGCCCCCGACGGCATCGACGCCTACTTCGACAATGTCGGCGGCGACCACCTCGCCGCGGCACTCGACGTCCTGAACCCCGGCGGCCGCATCGCCCTCTGCGGCGCCGTCTCCGCCTACGACGGCGCCCCCGCCCCCGCCCCCGCCGACCTCTTCCCCATCGTCGCCAAACAGCTGCGCCTGCAGGGCTTCCGCGCAGGCTCCTTCCTCGATCTCGACGAGCCCATGCGCGCCGAGATCGGCGACCACCTCGCCGCGGGCCGCCTCGTGCACCGGGAGACCGTCTTCGAGGGGCTGCACCGCGCCCCCGCCGCCCTGGTGGCCATGCTCTCCGGCGCCACCGTCGGCAAGACCCTCTGCCACCTGCCCTGAAACGCGAAATCCCCCTGATCGACGGGCGATCAGGGGGAGATGTGGCCAGGGCCGGGATCGAACCGGCGACCTTCCGCTTTTCAGGCGGGGGAATATCCGCAGCTCAGAGGACTGTTTTTCGCCCGCGTGCGATTCACGTGCAACCCGCCATCAGTGCTTGACCACGATGGTTCGCGGCAGATCAGCGGCACTCCCCCGCGCCGCCAGCTTGCTCAGCTCGGCGGCAACCTCCCGGTCTCGGCCGTCGACAGCGTGCAGGTACCGCACAGCCGCCGCCGTCGAGGAGTGGCCCAATCGCTTCTTGAGGTCGGCCAGCGTCGCCCCGGTGCTGGCCGCGAGGGTCTGCCCGGTGTGACGCAGATCGTGGAAGGTCACCTGCACCCCGACCTTGTTCCGAGCCCGGACGAACGCCTGGTAGACCGCGTTCCCCCGCATCCTCCGGCCGTCCCTGCCCACGAACAGCCACGTCGGGCTCGCCCAGCTCTCCAGGTGCTCGACCAGGTACGGCCGCAGGTGCGGCGGAATCGACACCGACCGCTTGCCCGCGTCGGTCTTCGGGTCCTTGTCGAACGCCTCGCCGGTCGCCAGCAGCTCCTCACGGGTCCGGCGCACCCACACCAGCCCGGCCGGCATATCGAGGTCGGTCGTCGCGAGCCCGATCACCTCGCCCCGGCGGAGCCCGCACCAGGCAGCCAGCAGCACCGCGGCTCGGTACCTCGGCGTGATCGCGTCGACCAGCTCGGCCACCTCCGCCGTGGTCGCAATGGTCCGCTCCTTCGCCCGGTCCGAGCCAGCACCCTTGATCGTGCACGGGTTTGCCGAAATCGCGTTGTCCCGCTTGGCCTGGTTCATCACCGCCCGGAGGAACCGGTACGACTGCTGGATGGAGGTCCGGCCACCCGGTCCCGCGAGCGCGTTCGTGTGCCAGGTCCGGACGACCGGGGGCGTGATCGCGATCAGCGGGAGGTCGAGCAGCGCGACCAGGTGCAGCCGCATGTTCCGCTCGCAGGTCTCGGCCCACCGGCGCCCGACATCCGGGTTGTCGCGCAGGTACGCGGCCGCGTAGTCCCGGAACGGCTGGCGTCCCAGCTTCTCGTCCAGCCAGGCACCGCGACTCAGGTCCGCCTCCACGGCAACGAGCCAGCGATCAGCGTCGGTCTTCGTCCGGAAGGTCTGCGGCGCGTTCTGCCGTTTGCCATTCGGTCCGAGGAACGAGGCTTGGAACTTCCCGGACGGCAGCTTGCGCACGTTGCCGAACCGGCGCCGGGCAGGCATCAGGCCACCGCCCTACCGCCGTGCCAGCGGACCTCGATCGCCTCCACCCGACCGGCCTGGGCGTACGCCTCCAGGTCCGCGACCTTGAACCGCACCAGCCCACCGACCTTGTAGAAGACCACCCGCCGCTCGGCCACCAGGCGCCGAATGAACCGCTCACCGGTACCGAGGTAGACCGCCGCGCCCTTGACGCCCACGTACTCTGCTCGCTCGACCATATCGACTCCCCTATGCCGCATCCGAGAACTGCGAATTTCGTTGCTGTACAACTTGTTCGATGGACTGCTCTCTATCGTCACCCGGTGGCGATTGGGCCAGAACGAGGCGGGCGGAGTCGTACTCGGCGCGCTGGCGGATGCGCTCGGACACGGTGGCGATGATCAGATGCGAGCGCGGGGGAGCGTCCTTGTCACCGGGACGGACCGGGGTGATCCGCAGCTCCGGGCGCTCAGGCCGGGTGATGCCGACCGCGGCGAGGGTCTGGCGGACGAACTCGGCGCGGTCGGCCTTGTGGTCGGCGACGGTCTTGCCGGTCCACAGCCCGGAGGCCAGCACGCGCTGTCCGGGTAGTCCGAGGGTGTCGCGGCGGTGGGCTTTGCCCTTGCAGCGGCCGGAGACCATCTTGGCCTTGGCGTTCTTGGGGACGATGCCGTAGCGCAGCCACACCCCGCAGGTGGGCGAGCACGGGGTGTGCTTCAACTCCTCCTCCAGGCGGTCGTAGTGCACCGCCACCCGCGTGCTGTCGGCGGTCAGGATCTCCGAGACGGACTTGGTGAGGTACTTGGTCAGGTAGCGCACCTTGCGCTCCTGCTCATCGGACCCGGCGAGGATCTGGACCGGCTTGGACTGCTCCCCGAACCTGATCGTGTGCGAGGGCTCCAACTCGTCGACGGTGTCCATGACCGCCAGGGCGTCCTCCCAGGAGGTCAACGGCTGGCCGGTGTCGGGGTCGACGAAGGTATCGGCCTGGTAGTCCCAGACCGGCATGTGCCCGTCGCGGTAGACCTCACGGTCGTGATGCGGCCACCAGATGTTGCGGTAGGTCGCCGCGGTGACCTGCTTGAGCACCGCATTCGGCACGCTGCCGCGCAGGGCGACGTGGATGTGCGGGGCGCCGCGCTTCTGCGGTTCCACGGTGGCGAAGTACTGCACATTCCAGCCCACCGCGCGACGCAGGTTCTGCACCCACCGATCCCACAACGCCTTGAAGTGCACGATGTCCCGCGCTGCCCGGGTGTAGTCGTAGGACTCCGGGTCACGCGGGGAGCCGTCGGTGACCTGCTCCCCGCTGGGATCGGGTACCCGGTTGATGTGCCCGTAGGACGGCAAAGTCAGGGTGAAGAAGGTCGAGGGCCGGTACTTGCCGCCGTACTCCCGGCCCACGGTGGTCTTGGCGACCTTGAGCCGCGGCAGGTCCGGGACATCGTCGCGGCGCCGCGTGGACTTGGCCTTGCGCTTCGGACGGGCCTCCAGCGGCGGGAACGGACCACGGACCCCGAGTTCGCGCAGCTCCTGGTCCAGCTCGGCCACCAGCGCGACGACGGATTCGCACATGTCGTCGTCTCCGGCGGCGCGGGCGTTCTGGTACTCGCCGAACAGGTGCGCGCGAGCACCGAGCAGATCATGCTGTGCAGCAGTGGTTTCCGGCTTCGGAACCTCCGGCTCGGCGTCGAGGCACCAGCCTTCCTTGCACTGCATCATCCGCACGTACCGGGCAGCTTTGGCGCAAGCCGGGCACACCGAATCCAGGGTCGACTTGCACGGGGCGCCGATGTAGCTCACCCGGCCGGTGTCGACCTCCACCGCGCGCATCGGCAGGACGCGCGAGCAGATGCCTTCCTTGTCGGCGGCGGATTCGGCGATGGCGTCGAGGTTCGGGAGCGCACGACGATCCGCCGCAGTCACCCGAGGAGTCGGGGGCTGTGGCGGGTCATCGTTCACCACCGCGGCGGTGTCGGTCATGCGGCATCCTTCTTGTCGGTCGAGCCCAGGCCACCGGGGATGTGCCGGTGAGCGGGCAGCGTGACGACCTCGGCCAGGGAGTCGCCGTAGCGCAACGACAGCTCGACCACCGCGGGACCGGTGATCGCGACGCGGGCGGCATCGGCACCGAAGGCATGGGCCAGGTGCTCGGCACGGTTCTCGAAATCGGCCGGAGACTGCCCGGCCAGCATCCGCACCCGCACCACATCGGAGGAGGCACCGACCGCGACCGAGAGCAGCCGCGGGCAGAACACACGCTCACCCTCGCTCACGGTGAGGTTGCAGGCAGCCAGGAGGCGGCGCCAGCGGCGGGTGTAGCGCCACCAGGTCAGGAATCGGGTGCGGGCGCGGGCGGTGACCCACCGCTCGAACATCTCCGGACGACTGCGCCGCCAGAGCATGATCCCCGCGGCGAACACCAGCCCGAGCCCGAGGCCGACCGGCCAGCCCAGCAAGACCCCGGCCAGCACCGCGAACCCGAGCGGAGCCGAAATGACCGGGAACAGGACCGCCCACTTGATCGCCAACGCGGCGGCGTAGCCGATGTAGAGCAGGCCATAGCCCGCGCCGGTGAGGATGGCGTCGAATGGGTCGGTGCCCTGCTCGGTGGTCGTGGTGGTGGTCTTCACGGCTGCTCCTCCGGGTCGGTGGGGGCGAAGAGGTCGAGTTCGAGCTGTCCCGGAGTCGGGGCGAAGGGGATCGTGGTCGGGGTATGGGTCCGGCGCTTGCGGATCCCAGCCGCGGCCTTGGCGACGATCGGGTGCACCTGCTCGGCGGCGGGCTTGGACTCGGTGTTCATGCCGCCTCCGGCCAGTCGTCATCCCCACCGTCGACCGCGATCAGGTCGAGGTCGAGGTGCCAGCCGGGAGCGTCGCCGGTCTCGGCCAGCAGGTGCACCACCACCGCCAGCGGGTCGGCGCCGGAGCGTTCCCAGCGGCAGCGACGCTCGGCGCGGGTATCTGCCACCAGCTCGCCGGAGCGGTCACGGTCGTGGTTGGGGTTGTCGGAGAACAGGTTTCGGAAAGTGGACATCAGAACGCCTCGTTTTCGGGAAAGAGGCCGCGGTCGGTGGAGCGGCCGGAGAGGTGGCAATCGCGGCAGATGATGGTGTCGCCGTCGTAGACCCACCGGATGCCGACGGGCAGCGCGGCGAGGTAGGCGATGGCCTGGTTCTTGCTGTCGAAGCAGATCGACTCGTCATCGGGGTCGGCGTAGAGCTCCCCGCAGTCATCGCAGTAGACGACAACGTGCGTCTCGGTCACGAACCCGCGCCTCACGCCGCCACCGGCCCGTGGTCGGTGCCCTCGCCATCGCCCAGGTCATCGGGGTCGAACCCGGAGTAATCCGCAGCCGGAGCGGTATCGGGACCGGCCGGGGAGTAGGCGTCGACGATCGCGTTCGCCGCGGCGTCGTCGACCCAGAAGGCCCGGACCCGGACGAATCCGGTGGTGCCGTCTTCGCCGACGTAGCCGACACCGGGGGTGGTCTCGCTGATCTTGTCGCAGCGCGCACCTCGATCACGGGCACCCTGGCCGTGGACCATCGCTGTCTGTGTGGGCTCGTCCAGGCGCAGGCCGATGCGGACCGGGAACAGCTGCCGGTTCGGCATCGTCTCCTTGCTGGGGTCCTGCAAGGCGGCCACGACCGAGAACCCGGCAGCCCGGCCCTGGGACAGCAGCAGCCCGGTCAGGCGCCGGAACTCGTTCTGTTCGTCCCGCTCGGCATAGGACGACAGCGACGCCGCCTCATCGATGACGATCAGGATCAGCGGCTCATCGATGGTCGGGGTGAGCTTGCGCACCCCGTCGTGGCGCATCCGAGCCAGCCGTTCACGCATCAGCTCCACGGCCTCGCGCAGCATCGCGAGGATGGATTCGGAGTCGACGCCGAAGCGGACGAACAGCCGCCCCTCGCCGCGCCCGAACTCCGCGCCGCCTTTCGGGTCGGCCATCCACACATCCACCAGCCCGGCCCGGATCGCCGGACCCAGCCCGTCCAGGATCGACCAGAGCACCGAGCCCTTGCCCGAACCGGTGGCCCCGGCGACGAGCAGGTGGGCATACAGGATGCGGACCCGCCACGGGGTACCAAGCTCGGTCACCCCGACCGGGATCGACTCCAGATCAACCCCGACCGACGCCGCGGTCACCACCTCCGCCGCGGGTGTGGTGGCCGGCGCGCCGGCGTCGATGGTCTCGCCCAGCACATCGAAGGTCCGGACCTGGATGCGGACGTGGGACGGCTCGGTCGAGACGACGGTGACCTCGCCGACGGCGAAGTAGGTGGCCAGGGTGGCGGTGGTGTCGTCGTTGGTCCAGTCGCCCGGCTTCTGCCCGCCGAGCAGCTGCACTTCGGCGTCGATGCCGTGGTCGGTGTAGCCCCAGGCCACGACGTGCGGGAACCCGCCCTCGCGGTCCCCGAGCTTGAGGGCTTCGAACATGATGTTGGTCTGGGCAGGGTCGGCCAGGATGAACGCCGCGGTCCGCAACTCCGGCGGGGCAGCGTCAACGATCCGGTCGAGGGAGTTGGGGCGGGTGGTGTGGTGGTCGAGGAATCGCCACCAAGTCAGCAGCCCAGCACCGACGACGCCGGTAGTGGTGACCATGAGAGCTTCCAGAGAGGACATGGCGGGTTACCCCCTTGCTGCCACAGCGAGCGGCAGCATCGGCTGAGTCACCGCGCGAGGTGGCACAGCGGGACGAGCAGGAGGAGCGGCTACCGGAGCCAGTTGCACCGGAGCAGGCTCGGAGACCGGCACAGGAGCCGGAGCCGGGGTGTCGGCGGGCTTGGCCGTGCCGACGTAGTTGCGGGCCGTCGAGGTCGAGACCCCCAGCGCGGCAGCAATTTCCGGGAAGGACTTGCCATCGCTGTGCAGCTCGATCGCCTTCGCGACCCTGGCCGGATCACGCCGAGCCGCGGGCTTGCGACGCCGAACCGGAACCGGCTTCGCCGACGGACCGGGATCGGCCGGGCGCGACTCGACCACCACCGCAGCAGGGGCAGGCACCTCAGGCACCGGGTCCGCGGTGGTGCGCTGGGAGGCGCGGAACAGCATCGCCAACCCGTGGGTGTCCACCAGCAGCGACACCGGAGCCACCGCGGCGACGAGGGCAGCGGCCCACCAGGGCAGGTGCTCCCCGGCCATCGCCGCATGCACGCTGTTGCCGACCACCGAGACCAGGGCGCCGCAGACCAGCACCCCGAGGAACCAGCGCCGCTCCGGCCCCGACGCGAGGACCAGCATGGAGATGGTCGCCTGAATGATCGTGCCGTCCACGATCACCGGCCACAGCCACGCCAGGTCCTCAGGCGTGCGGGCCATGATCGCCAACTCCTCGAGCGCGGCGAAGGACAGAGCGAAGGCGGCGACGCCGATGGTCACGATCACCAGGACCGCGACCCACCGGGCCGCCCGCATTGCCGTCGAGTGCTCGGACACGACCTACGCCGCCTTCCCGGCATCCACCCCGTCACCGGTGGTGTCGGTCTTCGCGGACTCGGCGGCGTCGTGCTCGGCCAGCACCGTGCCCAGCTGATCGAGCAAGGACCGGGCATCAGCGATCGACAGCGACACATACGGGGGCTCCGCAGGCCCGAGCAGCTCGACCGCCACCGTGGCCGGAAGCAACTCCTCCTCGCCGCTGTACTTGAACTGGCAGACCCGCTCCGGGTGGTACCGGACCTCCAGACCGCCGTGGCCGCGCACAACCGTGCTGATGTAGGTCATCACGCCACCGCCTTCGCGCCCGCGCCGTTGCCGGTCGAGCGCGGGGCGTTGGTGTCGCCCTTGATCCCGGTCGCCCGGATCTTCCAGCCGATCCGCTTGAACTGGCCGTCACCCTCGATCTTCGGCTTGATCTCCAGCCCCTCCAGCTCGATCGGGCGCATCCCCGGCACGATCTCCGGCGCCGCCGGAACCGGCATCACGTCCGCCACGAACGTCACCTCGAACGACGCGCTCTTGGCATTCGCCGCCGCCGGATCGGTGATCGTGCCCTTCCACAACCGCTTACCGGTGCCGTTGCCCTCGAAGTCCACATCGGTCCGCTGCCGCTTCGGCGCGCTGCGATCAGCGTTGAACTCGGTCACCGGCTCGATATCACCCAGCAGGAACAGACCCTTCGGGAACGCCTGCTCGAACGTCGGGGTGAACCACACATCCTTCAAAGCCATTTCGCCATCTCCTTGGTTGAGGTGCTGATGTCATCTATATGACCACAGATATCTAGATGACACAAGGGGTGACATAGGGGACATCCATATGAGTCACCCAGGAGGCATATGATTGACGCATGACTCAGGACGAGCGTTCGCGCACGAAATACCAGGTCGTCGCGGATGATCTCCGCGGCAAGATCACCGACGGCACCTATGCCGTCGATAGTCGGTTGCCGACCAAAGAAGAGCTGGTTACGTTGCACTCCGTCGCCCCGGGGACCATCGACCGGGCACTCGAAGTTCTCAGGAGTGAGGGCTTGATCGAGACGATCCACGGAGTCGGCACGTTCGTTCGCGCGCCCAAGACCGACGCCGAGGTGGCCGACGAAGGACTGGCCGCACGCGTCGCGCGCCTCGAAGCCCAGATGATGGACGTCTACGCCAACCTCGGCCTCAACCCGTCGACCGATCAGTCGACGAACAGACGGGTGGGGTAGCCGTGGACCCGAACGTCACCGACCTACGCACTCGCTCCCGCTACCGACCTGACTTCGGCACCCTCGCCCGGCACCGAGTCGCTGGCGCCCGCGTGGCAATGGGGCTGAACGAGCGGGAGTTCGCCAAGGTGCTCACCTCCCTCATCGGGCGCGAGGTCACGGCGGGGCTCATCTCGTCGTGGGAAACATCGGTCACACCGCCCGGCGATGTGGTCGTCGCCGTCTCTTCCATCTCCCCCAACTCGGCCGAACGGCTCGGCCTGCGATCGCACAAGTTCATCTCGATCAGCGTCGACCACGACAGCTTGCGGCAACTCGTTGCCCGCGACGCCAAGACGCCGACCACAGTGCCGCTGGGCGACCACTGCACCTTGCACGCCTGGCCGTTCGGCGCCGTCATCCTGCACCTGGTCGAGGACGTCGACTTCCCCGACATCGCGAGCATGGCCTATTGGCGCTACGAGACGTACCCCGAAAACCTGGAGTGGGCCGCTCGCGAAGTCAGCCAGTTGCTCGGCGCCCCGGCGACGCCCTCGTACGTTCTGAGCTTCTACTGGGTCCATTCGCCGATCTGGTCCGGCCGCATCCTCGAATCGGCCCTCAAGATCATCTGCTCACCGCGGGTGCTCCTCGAATCCGGCGACGAGTCCGGCCACGCGGAGCGCGATCTACTTGCCGAAGGATTCGACCACGCGGACATGAGGCCGTTCGGAGTGCAGGGCGTTTCCTCCGGCTATGCGTCCTGGTCCGGCGTCGTCTACCACGCCTTCGACGAAGACCGCGCCCTGACCGAACAGCAGATCGTCGCAGTCGAGCTCGACGTTCAGTCGATCTGGAGCTACTGCGCCCACATCGCCGACGCCATCGAGCACGGCCGGGAACCGAGCATTGAGCCCGGCTATGGAGCCACCTTCATCCGAGCGTGCCGCTCACGCCTGCTCACTCCCCGACCGCAGGAGTCCGACGCGCACCGATCGATGCGCGATGCCATCGTGCAATCCAGCGGTCTGCCCCTGCACCTGGCGAATGCAGCCGACACCCTCAAGGACATCGGAGCGAAATGAGCACCCACCCCATCCTGCTCGTGATCGACGTACAGAACGGCTTCGTCAACGAGCACTCACGCCACGTCGTCCCGATCATCCGCGACCTCGTCGAACAGTGGACCAACGCCGGTGGCGCCACCCTGTTCACCCGCTACCACAACTACGACGGGTCTCCGTACCAGCGCCTCATCGGCTGGAACGGAGTCCGCGAAGCACCACAGACCGACCTCGCGCCGGAACTTCTTCCCTACGTCGACGCACCCGGCGCTCAGGTCCTCGACAAGGTCACCTACACCGCCCTCACCGACGACGGGCGCCGGATGCTCACCGGCTACACCGACCTCTACATCTGCGGCATCGCCACCGATGGCTGCGTGCTCAAGACCGCGCTCGACGCCTTCGACAGTGGATACACGCCCTGGATCATCGAAGACGCCTGCGCATCCAACGCCACCCGCCATCCTGCCGCGGAAGTCCACCGATCCGCGCTGACCCTGATGTCCCGTCTGATCGGGTCCGGCCAGCTCGTTCGATCGTCCTCAGTGGTCGAAGCCTTGAATGGCACGGCAACGCAGCAGCACTCCGCGTAGCTCAGCGAGTTGTTGCCGAAATTCGCTATATAGAGTCAAGGCGCACCGGCGGCGCTACGCGCCGCCGCCGCGCTACGACGCGCAGCGCGGCTCCCTGAACCGCGGTCGCCGCGGCGCGTCGGTCGCGTCGGCGGCACGAAGCGCCCGCAAGGTACGACCATGACACTCCTACCGCACTCTGCATCAACCGAGGCAGTGCGGGGCACGACGTGAGCCGTACCCGACATGGCCTCCCGCAGTCGATCCCGATCGGCCGGCACTCTGCCCGGCCGACTGGCTGTGGTCCCGAATCTCTACCGTGCCCATCAGACGCACGACATCACCAGCGTGGCGCGGTGCAGCAGAGACCTCCGCAGTCGACTATCGATGCATGACTGAATCCCGAAGCGGCAGCATGGACGTTCTCGTCCCACGCACACTCGACGACGCACAGCGTGAATCATTCATTCGTCGGTACGTGGAACAACAGCTCGCGAAGACCGGCGAGCATCCCGTCAAAGTCGAGGCCAGGTCCGGATACGCCGTGCCAGACGATCCGAGCGTCATGCGCTGGGCGGCCTCGTACACCACGGGACCGGCCCACATCCGCATTTGGTGAGGATGCGATCGGTCATGCCAATCACCACAGTCGCCCGAGACTTGCTCGGGGATGGCGCCATAGAAGGTAGCTGACATGGAAGAAGCGCGGGGCAAGGGCCGCCGCGCCGCGCTTCTTCAAAGCCCCGGCGGGACTCGAACCCGCAACCTTCCCCTTCGTCAAAGGGGAGCTCTATCCATTGAGCTACGAGGAGAGCACACGCTCTCGCGTGCCTGTGAACTGTACCACATACTGTGACGCGACCTCCGGCCGCGTGGCCCTGCTGCGTGGTGGCCTGCATTGTGTTCCCGCGCCCCTCCAGCCTCAAGAGCGCCGACGGCGTCCCTACGGGATGGGCTGCGCCCACTCTTGACCCCGGAGCCTCTACGCGAGAAGGGCAGGCCCTATGGGGCAGGCGGTAGCCAGCCCGCGTCCGGCGCAACCCACCACCCAGCAGGGCCAGCCGGGGTCACCTCGGCGTGCAACGAACGTGCGACAGAGCCCGGGACGAGCCGGTCAACGGCGGTCAATCCCGGACCCGACCCAGAATTGCCGAGAGACGCGAAAATCCCCCTGACCTGCAACGAGGTCAGAGGGACTGAGTGGCCAGGGCCGGGATCGAACCGGCGACCTTCCGCTTTTCAGGCGGACGCTCGTACCAACTGAGCTACCTGGCCGCAGGCAACTGCGAAACGGCTGCCATACGCGAAGTGCCGGATTGCTCCGGCACTCGTGTGCGACCCTGACGGGACTCGAACCCGCGACCTCCGCCGTGACAGGGCGGCGCGCTAACCAACTGCGCCACAGGGCCTTGCTCTGCTCTCAACGGCCCGAAGGCCGTACCCCCTACGGGATTCGAACCCGCGCTACCGCCTTGAAAGGGCGGCGTCCTAGGCCGCTAAACGAAGGGGGCTCGTTCCGGATCTCTCCGGATCGGCTTTCAACGTTGTCCGTTGGGAGCTCGCATAGCTTATGACAGACCGCCCCGGATTCCCAAACCGGCTGGTCAGATACCCAATCCGAGTTCTTCGAGCCGCGCGGAGGCCTGCCAGCCGTTGCTGTGGAACTTCTCCGCCCACTCCTGGGTGGACATGGAGTCGATCACCACCTCCAGCGCCTCCTGGAACCGGGAGCGCAGATCGATCCCGCCGCCGAAGACATCAATGAGGTAGCGCTGGCCCGCCAGCGCGGCCGCCAGGGTCCGGGTGAACCGGTCCGGGTCGGCGTCCGCGCGCAGCTGCCCCTGCTCCATCGCGCGCACCGCCAGCGCCCTGGTGGCGCGGCCGATGATCCGGCTGCCGCCGGTCTGCACGTCGCGGTAGAAGTCCGGCTCGATGATGAGCCGGTACTCGGCCTGCACGATGATGTCGTGCTGCAGCCGCAGCGCCATCTCGTCGATCATCCCGTGCAGCACGTCCAGCGGACCGAGATCCGTTCTGGCGAGCCACCGTTCGGCGGACGCGCGGTACCGCTCGATCGCCGTGTCGAGGACGGCGCGCGCCAGGTCCTCCTTGGAGTCGAAATGGAAGTACATCGCCCCCTTGGTCGCCCGCGACCCTTCCAGTATCCGATTGAGCGACGCCGCGGCGTAGCCGCTCTTCCCGAATTCAACGGCGGCGGACCTGATGATCGCCGCACGTGTCCGGCGGGCCCGCTCTTGCTGCCGTGCCATGCTCGAAACGCCTCCGAAGCCTACTCGCCGCCGCTGGCTAACCCCCCTTGGGAAGAAACCGGCAGCGCATAATTACGACTCTTGTTTACACTTCAACCTGGGTTTTCGCCCAATTACAAACTCTGGGTACGAAAACTTGTCGTGAAACTCGAAACACACCAGCTGGTATAGTTCCTCTGCCCGGGTGCGCCGCAGGGGGTGCGCATCCGGGCGTTTTTCGTCTCGAATCGGCCTCCTCCTGCGGCGTTCGACTCCAGCGATACCGTGACCGGGGGCCCCGATCGCGGCGCGGCCCGGGAGAGCCGAGCACATCCCGAATCAATCACGATCCGCTCGCGCGCGGTGTTTCTCCCGAATTTCACCAGGCCGTCACCGTACCCGGAAACCGCATCCGGCACGTGGCAAACCGAGGGGTCTGCCGTCGCCTTCGACAGAATTCGCATTCCGGCAAACTGCCCGCAATCGGTTATGGGCGGCGAACTCACCGCTATTTCAGACCACGCGGAACGGGCGCGGAGCAGCCCGCTCGGCCACACCGCGCGGCCGGATTTCGGCTCCGCACCGGCGCCGCCGATCCGCTCCGGACGCCCCCGCGCGCCCGACTGTCTCCCCCCGCAAATCCAAAGGCTTTGCTGGACAACATGTTTCGATAATAGGCACGGGGCGGGGGCGGAGGGAAGCCGGGTCGGCGAAGTCCGGAACCGCGCCCGCGCGCCGCACCGGGACGGCAGGCACCACCTGCGGAATCCCCTCGCGCGCGGTCGGTTCCGGCCGCCGCAGGGCAGCCCCCGACCCGGGGAGCCGCGAATATCGGAGCGATACGCACCGCGGCGGCGATGTGATGCCTGTCATTCCGAGGCAAGCACCCCGAAGGGACGGAAGCGAAGCGGTCAACTGCCCTTGACCGGGGGGAACCGGGCGGAGCGCGGTGCCCCCTGTAGGACTCGAACCTACGACCTAGTGATTAAAAGTCACCAGCTCTACCAACTGAGCTAAAGGGGCTCGGCTGGACACAGTACCCGACCCGCCCGCGGCGGCACGAGCAGGAATCACGGGCCGCCCCGCCCCCTTTGCCTTATCTCGCCAGAAGCTCGCGCACCCCGCCGGGCGGCCGCGGCGCGAATAGAAGCTACCGGCGAGTAGCAAGATCGCCCGGCCGCCGCGGCGCCGGATCGCGCCGATGCCAGGCGGATTCCCCCACCTGACGGGGGTGCGCCCGCGGGCGAGAGCCGGTGAGAGCGAAACCGCTCCGCTGTAACCCGGGCCACGGCGGGCTAACGGGGAAGACCGCCGGACGATAGTCCACGGAACGGTCCGGAGCCCTAGAATCGCGGTGGCCGCCCCCTCGTCAGGGGCGGCGGCCAGAGCGGCCGGACGGTAGCAGACAGCGGCCCCGATGCGTTTCGCATCACACCTACGGTGCCGTAAGGTATGGCCGCATCGGCATCGGTCTACCGTGGAAAACGACCCGACGACCGCACGCACCGACTGAGAAGGGCACAAGACACTATGGCAAGGGATCTGACTCAACTCGAGCTTCTGACAGAGTTGGAGCCGGTTGCCGAGGAGAACGTCAACCGGCACATCTCCATGGCCAAGGAATGGCACCCCCACGACTACGTGCCGTGGGACGAGGGCCGGAACTTCGCCGCGATGGGCGGTGTGGACTGGGATCCGGAGCAGTCCCAGCTGAGCGAGGTCGCCAAGGCGGCCATGATCACCAACCTGCTGACCGAGGACAACCTCCCCTCGTACCACCGGGAGATCGCCGAGAACTTCTCGCAGGACGGCGCGTGGGGCACCTGGGTCGGGCGCTGGACCGCCGAGGAGAATCGGCACGGCATCGTGATGCGGGACTACCTGGTGGTCACCCGCGGTGTCGACCCGGTCGCGCTCGAAGAGGCGCGGATGATCCACATGACCAACGGCTTCGCCTCCCCCACCGAGGCCGACGCGGGCTTTCTGCACTCGGTCGCCTACGTGACCTTCCAGGAGCTGGCCACCCGGGTGAGCCACCGCAACACCGGCAAGGTCTGTGACGACCCGATCGCCGACCGCATGCTGCAGCGCGTCGCCGCCGACGAGAACCTGCACATGATCTTCTACCGCAACCTCTGCGGCGCGGCGCTCGACCTCTCGCCGGACCAGGCGCTGGACGCGATCACCCTGATCCTGGAGAACTTCCAGATGCCGGGCGCGGGCATGCCCAACTTCCGCCGCAACGGCGTGCTGATGGCCAAGCACGGCATCTACGACCTGCGCCAGCACCTCGAAGAGGTGGTCAACCCGGTGCTGAAGAAGTGGCGGATCTTCGAGCGCGACGACTTCACCGCGCGCGGCGAGGAGACCCGCGAGCGGCTCGGGACCTTCCTGGAGCGGCTGAGCGGGGACGTGCTCAAGTTCGAGGAGCAGCGCGACCGCATGCTCGCCCGCGAGGCCAAGAAGCGCGAGCTGGCCACCACCGGCAGCTGACGACGCGGGGCCCGGCCCCGGCCGGGCCGCCGCGCGGCGGTGCCACACTGGTAACCGTGACGACGATGGAAGCCGCGACCGCGGCAGCAACGGGCAACGCGCTGCGGATCGGCCCCTACCCGGTCGACCCGCCGGTGGTGCTCGCCCCGATGGCGGGCATCACCAACCTGGCGTTCCGCAAGCTCTGCCGCGAGTTCGGCAGCGCGACCTCGCTCTACGTCTGCGAGATGATCACCGCGCGGGCCGTGGTGGAGCGCAACGAGAAGACGCTGCACATGATGGCGTTCGACGCCGACGAGCACCCGCGCTCCATGCAGCTCTACGGGGTGGACCCGAAGACGCTGGCCGAGGCGGTGCGGATCGTGGCGGGCGAGGGCTGGGCCGACCACATCGACATGAACCTCGGCTGCCCGGTGCCCAAGGTCACCCGGCTCGGCGGCGGCGCGGCGCTGCCCTACAAGCGCTCGCTCTACGCCGAGATCGTGCGGGCCATGGTGCGCGCCGCCGAGCCGTACGGCGTTCCGGTGACCATGAAGTTCCGGATCGGCATCGACGACGAGCACCACACCTACCTGGACGCGGGGCGGATCGCCGAGGCCGAGGGCGCCATGGCGGTCGCGCTGCACGCGCGCACCGCGGCGCAGCGCTACTCCGGGCAGGCGGACTGGTCGGCCATCGCGCGGCTCAAGGCGCACGTGACCACCATCCCGGTCCTCGGCAACGGCGATATCTTCTCCGCCGCCGACGCGGTGCGGATGATGGCCGAGACCGGGTGCGACGGGGTCGTGGTCGGCCGCGGCTGCCTCGGCAGGCCGTGGCTCTTCGCCGAGCTGGCCGCCGCGCTGCGCGGCGAGCCCATGCCGGAGCCGCCGAACCTGGGCCGGGTCGGGGAGGTGCTGTACCGGCACGGCGCGCTGCTCACCGACCACGACGGCGAGGACAAGGCCATGCGCGACCTGCGCAAGCACATGGCCTGGTACCTGATGGGGTTCCCGGTCGGCTCGGAGCTGCGGCGCGCCTTCGCCACCGTCTCCCGGCTGACCGAGCTCGCCGAGCTGGTCGAGCAGCTGGATCACGACGCGCCCTTTCCCCGGGATGCGGAGGGGCCGCGCGGGCGGCAGGGTTCACCGGGGAAGGTGGCGCTGCCGCACGGCTGGCTGGACGACCCCGACGACCCGGCGGTTCCGCACGCCGCGGACGTCATGCACAGTGGCGGTTGATGGTTCCGTGCGGCAGAAGTGGCCTGCCGTGGCGTAATCGTTATCATTGCGGCAACCGTCACGCCGGTCGACACGGCCTGATGCGGCAGCAGGGATTGGGAAAAGCGAGGTTCTGTAGGTGGCTGACGATCGGCAGGGGCGTTCGCCACGTCCGGGGGGCCGCCCCCCGTGGGATCGGTACCCGGCGGGCAGCGATCCCGAGGCGGACGGCGCGCACTCCTCCCGTCGCTCCAGGCACACCGATGACGCGGAGGACGCCGCGGCCACGCCGCTGACCGTCCAGGACCTGGTGCAGAAGGTCGACAGCGAGCGGGTCGGGCGCAGGCGCAGGCCGGAGCCGCAGGGTGAGCAGCGCAGGCAGGGCGCGCAGCGCCGGGAGGCGGCGCCGCGGCCGCGCGGTGCCTCCCCGGTGGCGGGTGACATCGCCGGTAGCGCACCGGCCCCCGGCCGCCCCACCGACCCCGGGCGGCTCGCCCCCGGCCGGGACGAAGCCGCCCGCGCTCCCGGGCGGGAGGACAGTGCCCGGTCCGGTGGACGCCCGCCGGTCGGGCGGGAGCAGCCGCCGCAGGCAGCCGGACGTGCGGCGGCGAGTCGCCAGGCACCCGGCCCCGGTGAGCCGGCGCGACCCCGCCCGGACCCCCCCGCCGAATCGACCCGGGTGCACCGGCAGGCACCGGCCGCCGACGCCCGCCCGGCCCGGCCGCGGCCGGAGAAGGGTCGCAAGCCGCCGGTGCAGCCGCGCGGCCCGGTCGCCGCGGACTCCCCCGAGGACGTCACCGAGGAGATCGACCCGGTCGAGCCCGCCCCGGAGCCGCGCGCCGAGGCGAAGCGCCCGAGGAAGGGCCGCGGCGCGGAGAAGCCGCGCTCGGTCGGCCCGCGGAAGGCGGGCGCCACCGCGGCCAAGACCAAGCGGACCCGGCTCGCGCTGCGCTCGTCGGTGGCCGCGGTCGCGGTGCTCGCGCTGCTCACCACCGGCGGCGGCTGGAGCTACCTGCGCGCGACCGACAGCGGCTTCACCCAGGTGAACGCCCTGGACGAGAACCCGGAGGACGTGCTCGACTCGAACCTGCAGCTCGGCGACGAGAACTTCCTGATCGTCGGCACCGACACCAGGGCCGGGGTGAACGGCGACATCGGCGCGGGCACGCTGCTCGACGCCGAGGGCGCCCGCGCCGACACCGTCATGCTGGTCAACATCCCCAAGAACCGCTCCCGCGTCGTCGTCGTCTCCTTCCCGCGCGACCTGGACGTCACCCGCCCGCAGTGCCAGGGCTGGGACAACGACAACGGCACCTACACCCAGGACACGTTCCCCTCCGCCATGGGCGACAAGCTGAACGCCGTCTACGCCCTCGGCGGCCCGCGCTGCCTGGTGAACGTGGTCCGCAAGATGAGCGGGCTCAGCATCAACCGCTTCATCGGCGTCGACTTCGCCGGCTTCGAGGCCATGGTCGACCAGGTCGGCGGCGTCGAGGTGTGCAGCACCAAGCCGATCATCGACGGCACCCTCGGCACGATCCTGGAGACCTCGGGCAAGCAGGTCGTGAGCGGCCAGACCGCGCTGAACTACGTCCGGGCCAGGCACGTGTACGGCGAGGAGCGCAGCGACTACGACCGGATCAACCGGCAGCAGAAGTTCCTCGCCTCGCTGCTGCGCGGCGCGCTCTCCAGCCAGGTGCTGCTCGACCCCGGCCGGATGAACGGCTTCGTCTCCGCCTTCACCAGCCACACCTTCGTCGACAATGTCCGCAGCCAGGACCTGCTCATGCTCGGCCGCTCGCTGCAGAAGATGAGCGCGGGCGCCGTCACCTTCCTGACCATCCCGACCGCGGGCACCACCTCCTACGGCAACGAGATCCCGCGCGACACCGACATCAAGGCGCTCTTCCGCGCGATCATCGACGACCAGCCGCTGCCCGGCGAGCAGAAGGCGCCGGAGATCACCACCGAGGCCGAGCCGCCGCCCGCCGAGGAGCCGACGAGCAAGCTCAATGCCGTCGACCCGAGCATCGTCTCCATCCAGGTGTCGAACGCCTCGGGGATGGAGGGCTCCGCCCAGCGCACCGCGACGAAACTGAGCAACCAGGGCTTCGGCATCTACACCACCTCGAACTACTCGGGCGGGACCTCGCCGAGCACGAAGGTCAGGTACGCCGCCGGGCACGAGGCGGAGGCCGCGACGGTCGCCAGCGCGGTCCCCGGCGCCAGCCTGGAGCGCGCCGACGAGCTCGGCAGCATCGTGGAGCTGGTGCTCGGCGAGAGCTTCGCGGGGACCGTCGTTCCGCCGACCGCGGTCGGGTCGACGCTGCCGAGCGTGCCGCTCGGCAGCCCGGCCAGCGCGGCGCCGATCGCGCTCCCCTCCGACCTGGAGCACATGAACGCGGCCGACGACACCTGCGAGTAGCGATTGCCCGGAGTGTGCTCGACCGGGTGCGGCACCCGCCATTCACCCGTCGTTGGTGACGCGGCAAGTCGCGGACACTAGTGTCACTGCGCATGCGTGTCATCTACAACGAGCAAATGGCCGATCTCGCCGACCTCCTCGGCGAGATGGCCGGGCTCGCGGGCACCGCCATGGAGCGGGCCACCCAGTCGCTGCTGCAGGCCGACCTCGGGCTGGCCGAGCAGGTGCTCTCCCAGGACGACCGGATCTCGGAGATGATCGCCGACGCCGAGGAGCGCGCCTTCGCGCTGCTGGCGCTGCAGGCCCCGGTCGCGGGTGACCTGCGCCAGGTGGTGAGCGCCATCCAGATCGTGAACGACGTGAACCGGATGGGCGCGCTCGCCCAGCACGTCGCCAAGGTGACCAGGCGCAGGCACCCCGCGCACGCGCTGCCCGAGGCGGTGAACGGCTACTTCGCCGAGATGGGCCGGATCGCGGTGAGCATGGGCGCCAGCGCCAAGGAGGTGCTCGCCACCCGCGACCCCGAGCGCGCGCTCGAACTCAACGAGGAGGACGAGGCGATGGACGACCTCCACCGCCACCTCTTCACCCTGCTCATGGACCGGGACTGGAAGCACGGCGTCGCCGCCGCCGTCGACGTCACCCTGCTCGGCCGCTACTACGAGCGCTTCGCCGACCACGCCGTCGAGATCGGCCGCCGCGTCGTCTTCCTGGTCACCGGCGAGCTCCCCGCGGACACCGACGAGAGCTGAGCCACCCGGGGGGATCATGGCCGCCGCACATCGCGCGGGCGCGGGTGAGCCCGTGCTGCTGCTGCACGGCTTCACCCTGTCGCACCGGGTCTGGCACCGCGTCGTCGACGACCTGGCACGCGACTACGACGTCATGGCGCTCACCATGCCCGGCCACCGGGGCGGCCGCCGCCTGCCGCTGCGCGAGCTCGGGGTGCGCGGCATCGCCGACGGCATCGAGCGCGACCTCGACGCCGCGGGCTGGGACACCTGCCACATCGTCGGCAACTCGCTGGGCGGCCAGGTCGGCTTCGAGCTGGAGCGGCGCGGCCGCGCGCGCTCCCTCGCCGCGCTCAACCCCGCCGGGGGCTGGCGGCGGTTCTCCCGGACCGAGTTCCGGCTCGGGCTCGGCTTCACCGCGCAGTACCCGCTGGCCGCGCTGGCCCGGGTCTTCGGCGACCGCGTCGCCACCAGCGCGCGCTTCCAGCGCCCGATCCTCCGGAACTGCAGCAGGGATCTCGCCGCGGTCGACCCCGCCGACGCGGCCGACGTGCTGCGCGCGGTCGCGGGCTGCTCGGTCTACCTGCCGATCCAGTTGGCCTTCCTGCGGGACGGGCCGCTCACCGACCTCGACCGGGTCACCGCGCCGACCACCCTGCTGCTCTCGGAGTTCGACACCTTCCTGACCAGGGACGAGTGCATGCGCAGGTTGCTCGACGAGCTGCCGGGGCACGTGCGGGAACGGGTGCTGCCCGGGGTCGGGCACATTCCGATGCTGGAGAATCCCGGGCTCGTCGCCGACGCCGTGCGCGACCACCTCGAACACGCGAAAGGCCCGCGTCGAGGTGGCGCGGGCCTTCGCGGGGGACCGGATCAGCCGAAGCGGCCGGAGATGTAGTCCTCGGTCGCGCGCTTGGACGGGTTCGAGAAGATCTTCTCGGTGTCGTCGATCTCGATCAGCTTGCCCGGCTTGCCCTGGGCCTCCAGGTTGAAGAAGCCGGTCTGGTCGCTGACCCGGGCGGCCTGCTGCATGTTGTGCGTGACGATCACGATGGTGAACTCCTTCTTGAGCTCCGTGATCAGGTCCTCGATCGCCAGCGTGGAGATCGGGTCGAGCGCCGAGCAGGGCTCGTCCATGAGCAGCACGTCGGGCGAGACCGCGATGGCGCGGGCGATGCAGAGCCGCTGCTGCTGACCGCCGGAGAGCCCGCCGCCCGGCTTGTCCAGCCGGTCCTTGACCTCGTTCCAGAGGTTGGCGCCGCGCAGCGACTGCTCGGCCACCTCGTCCAGCTCCTTCTTGCTGCGCACGCCCTGTAGCTTCAGCCCGGCCACCACGTTGTCCCGGATGGACATGGTGGGGAACGGGTTGGGCCGCTGGAACACCATGCCGATGGTGCGGCGCACCCCGACCGGGTCCACCTGCGAGCCGTAGATGTCCTCGCCGTCGAGCAGCACGGCGCCCTGGACGCTGGCGTTCGGGGTGACCTCGTGCATGCGGTTCAGCGAGCGCAGCACGGTCGACTTGCCGCAGCCGGAGGGGCCGATGAAGGCGGTGACGCTGCGCGGGAGCACCGTGAGCGCGACATCGGCGACGGCGTGGAACTTGCCGTAGAAGATGTTCAGGTCTTTGACGTCGATACGCTTGGCCATTGTTTCGTTCCGCCTCTATCGGTTCCGCGTGAGCATCTTGTTCACGACCGCCGCCGCCGCGTAGAGCAGCGCGATCAGCAGGATCAGCGTCAGGGCCGCGCCCCACACCCGGAGCCTGCCCGCGGGCTCGGGGTTCGCCAGCTCCTGGTAGATGAGCAGGGGGAGGGAGGCCATGTTGCCGTCGAACACGTCGGTGTTGATCGACTTGCTGTAGCCGACCAGCACCAGCACCGGCGCGGTCTCACCCATGACGCGGGCGAGCGCCAGCAGCATGCCGCTGATCATGCCGGGCAGGGCGGTGGGGATGACGATCCGAACGATCGTCTTCCACTTCGGGATGCCGAGCGCGTAGGAGGCCTCGCGCAGCTCGTCCGGGACCAGCTTGAGCATCTCCTCGGTGCTGCGCACCACCACCGGCAGCATCAGCAGCACCAGGGCGAGCGAGACCGCGAAGGCGCTCTGCGGGAAGCCGAAGGTGGCGATCCACAGCGCGAAGATGAAGAGCGCGGCGACGATCGAGGGCACGCCGGCCAGGATGTCGACCATGAAGGTGGTGGTCCGAGCGAGCCAGCCGCGGCCGTACTCGACCAGGAACACCGCGGCCATGATGCCGAGCGGCACCGCGATCACCGCGGCCATCAGCGTCTGCACGATGGTGCCGTAGATGGCGTGGTAGACGCCGCCGCGGCTCTGGTCGGGGAGCACGCCCTTCTGCGAGTTCAGCCACCACTGGGAGCTGAGCACCGCCTCGATGCCGCTGGTGATGACCAGGCCGAGCACCCAGATCAGCGGGATGAGCGCGATGACGAAGCAGAGCGCGAAGACCCCGGTGGCGACGTGGTTCTTGACCCGCCGTCCGGTGCTGATCGCCCGGAAGGTTGGCGCCTTGATCGGCTTGTCGAGCGTGGTGGTCATCAGCCGTTCACCCTTCCGCCGGACGCGAACCGCGCCAGCGCGTTGACGACGAAGGTCAGCGCGAACAGCACGAAACCGGCCGCGATGTAGGCGCCGGTCGGCAGCGGCGCGCTGAACTCCGATGCCGCCGAGGCGATCTTGGAGGCGAAGGTGTAGCCGCCGTCGAAGAGCGACCAGTTGCCCGCCTGCGACGCGGTGCGCAGCACGACGAGGACCGCGATGGTCTCACCGAGCGCGCGGCCGAGGCCGAGCATGGAGCCCGCGATCACACCGGAGCGGCCGTAGGGAAGCACCGTCATCCGGACGACCTCCCACTTGGTGGCGCCGAGCGCCTGGGCCGCCTCGATGTGCGCCCGCGGGGTGAGGTTGAAGACCTCGCGGGCGACCGAGGTGATGATCGGCAGGATCATCACCGCGAGCACGACGCCCGCGGTGAAGATGGTGCCGCCGCCCGCCAGCGAGACATTGCCGTCCGAGAAGAGGAAGAACCACCCGAGCTTCTCGTTCAGGAAGGTCTGCACCGGCTCGATCTGCGGGGCGAGCACCAGGAAGCCCCAGAGGCCGAAGACGATGGACGGCACCGCCGCGAGCAGGTCGACCAGCGTCGCGAACGGGCGGGCGACCTGCTTCGGCGCGTACTGGGTGAGGAACAGCGCGATGCCGATACCGATCGGCACCGCGATCACCAGCGCGAAGATCGAGCTCAGCACGGTGACCATGAACAGGTCGCGAATGCCGAAGCGCAGGTCGTCGGCGTTCGAGGTGTTGAACTCGGTGCTGGTGAAGAAGTTGACGTTGTTGGCCATGACCGATGGCACCGCGCGGATCAGGAGGAACAACGCGATCAGCGCGATGGCGGCCACGATGGTCGCACCGGCCGCCGTCGCCAGCGAGCGGAACAGGACCTCGATCCGCCTGCTCGACGCGTTCTTCGTCCGGCCCGAGCCGGGCTCGCTGCTCGGCGACTTAGACATGGACGATGATTCTCCGCCCGCGGTCGGGCTCGTCGCGGTCGACGAGCCCTCGGCGGACACCTCAGGGTGCACGGTCATGGCCTACTCGATCAGGAAATCGCGTTGATGGCGGTGGTCAGGCGGGTCTTGAACTGCTCGGGGATCGGCACGTAGCCGCTCTCGTCCAGTCCGTTCTGCCCGTTGTTGATCGCCGAGGTCAGGAACGCCTTGACCGCGGTGGCGGTGTCGGCATCGGTGTACTTCGAGCAGACGATCTCGTAGGTGGGCAGGATGATCGGGTACGCGCCCGCCGTGGTCGGCTTGTAGAACGAGGAGACGTCGAGCACCAGGTCGTTGCCCTGGCCCTTGATCTTCACGCTGTCGATCGCCTTGCCCGCGGACTCGCTGGTCAGCTCGACCGGCTCCGGCCCGGCGGAGGTGACGATCTGCGCGATGGAGAGGTTCTGCGCCTTGGCGAAGGACCACTCGTTGTAGGTGATGGCGTTCTTGGTGTTCTTCACCGCGGCGGTGACGCCCTCGTTGCCCTTGGCGCCCTCGCCGACGCCGCCGTTGAAGGCCTTGCCCGCGCCCTTGCCCCACGCGCCGTTCGCGGCGGCGTCCAGGTAGAGCTGGAAGTTGTCGGTGGTGCCGGACTCGTCCGAGCGGAAGATGACCGCGATCGGAGCGGCGGGCAGCGTGGCGCCCGGGTTCAGCGCCTTGATCTCCGGGGCGTCCCAGGTCTTGATGGTGCCGTTGAAGATCTTGGCGGCGGTGGCGCCGTCCAGCGCGAGGTCGGTCACGCCGTCGATGTTGTAGCTCACGGCGATCGGGCCGAAGACGGTGGGCAGGTTCCACGCCGGGGCACCGCCGCAGCGCTCGGCGGCCTTGGCCACCTCGCCCTTGCTCTCGCTCAGCGGGGAGTCGGAGCCGCCGAAATCGGTCTGGCCGCCGATGAACTCGTTCACGCCCGCGCCGGAGCCGCTCGAGGTGTAGTTCAGGGTCGCGCCGTCGCAGTTGGCCTCGTAGGCGGCGACGAAGCGGTCCATCGCGTTCTTCTGCGCCGAGGAGCCGCTGGCCTTGAGGGCCTCCTTGCCACCGCAGGCGACGTCGACCGTCGAGCCGGTGTTCTCGGACGTGGTGTTTTCATCGCTACCACAGGCGGAAAGGACCATGGCACCTGCGGCCAGCACACCGACAAGGGCGCTGCTGCGCTTCAACTTCACAATTCCTCCGGAAATCGCGTGCGACACGCCCGGTCCCTCACCGGCCGAGCGGGTGTTGTGATGCGGGGCGTTCGCGGGGAACTTGCGCACCAGGGCAGCCACTGAGCGGCCCGTACACAACGTAAGGTCACCCGGTTGACAGTTGGACCAGGCTGAGTGAACGGCAAGTGAACACAACGGCGCGCCGACGGGGCGTGCCCGTACGATTTGCCGTCCGTTTACTGAGGCGTCTCCGAGGTGGCCGTCAAGCGACGGGGGCGGCGTACGCGACGTCGATGTGCGCGGGCGCGAAGCCGAGCCGGGTGTAGGTGCGCACGGCGGCGGTGTTGTCCGCCTCGGTGTAGAGCAGCACCTCGCCGAGGCCGCGCGCGCGGAGGTGGTGCAGCCCGGCGAGGGTGAGCAGCCTGCCAAGGCCCCTGCCCTGCGCGGCGGGGTCGATGCCGACCACGTACACCTCACCGACCGGCGGCTGTTCGTCGGTGTGCACCTTGGTCCAGTGGAATCCGAGCAGCCGCTCCGGATCGGCGGCGTCGGTGGCGACGAAGAGCCCGGCGGGGTCGAACCACTCGGCCGCGCGCCTGGTCGCGATATCGCGCTCGGTCCAGCCGCCCTGCTCGGGATGCCAGTCGAACGCGGCGTTGTTCACCCGGAGCAGCTCCGCGTCGTCGTCCGGCCCGCGGTAGGTGCGCAGCACGATACCGTCCGGGACGGCCAGCTCCGGTAGCTCCGGCGTAGCCAGCGGACGCCGCATCTGCCACAGTTCGCGCGCGGTGCGCAGCCCGAGCCGCCCGGCCACCGCCTTGGCGGCGGGCAGGTCGCCGTGCGCCCAGACCCGCGCGCCCGGCCCGCCCTCGGCCAGCACCTGCGTGACCAGGGCGGCGCCGATGCCGCGGCCGCGCGCGGACGGCGCGACCGCGACCTCGGCCATGGCCGGGTGATCGCCGTGTGCCGGAACGAGATTCGCGTACCCGACGGGTTCGTCGCCGTGCCGTGAGACGAGGTGCCGCGCGCCCGCGTCGGAGTCGGCGAGCGAGAGCACGGCCGCCTCGGAGACCGGCGCTACGCCGTCCGCCTCGCCTGCCGCGGCGAGCAGCGCGCGCACGGCCGCGGCGGTGCCGCCGTCCAGCCGGTCGGTCCAGCTCGCGGCGGTCACTGCGGGGTGCCGTTGTTGACCGGGGCGAGCGAGCCGTCCTCGGCCTGCTCGCCGTCCTCACCGGGGAAGGCGGGCTCGCCCTTGGCCGTGGTGCGGGCCGGGCGGACCGCCTTGTACCCGACATTGCGCACCGTGCCGATCAGCGACTCGTACTCGCTGCCCAGCTTGGCGCGGAGCCGCCGGACGTGCACGTCGACCGTGCGGGTGCCGCCGAAGAAGTCGTACCCCCAGACCTCCTGCAGCAGCTGCGCCCTGGTGAAGACCCGCCCCGCGTGCTGGGCGAGGTACTTGAGCAGCTCGAACTCCTTGTAGGTGAGGTCGAGCGGGCGGCCGCGCAGCCGCGCGGTGTAGGTGCCCTCGTCGATCACCAGCTCGCCGAGGGTGATCTTGCCGGTGTTCTCCGGGCTCGCGGCGCCGCCGTTGCGGCCGACCAGCAGCCGGAGTCTGGCGTCCAGCTCGGCGGGGCCGGTGCCGGGCAGCAGGATGTCGTCCAGGCCCCAGTCGGCGTTCACCGCGACCAGCCCGCCCTCGGTGAGCACGGCGACGACCGGCACCGACGACCCGGTGCTGCCGAGCAGTCTGCACAGCCCGCGCGCGGCGGCCAGGTCGGTGCGCGCGTCCACCAGCGCGACGTCCGCGGTTCCGGCCTCGAGCAGCGAGGAGACCTCGGTCGGTGCGGGGCGCACGTGGTGTGCCAGCAGCGCGAGCGAGGGCAGCACCGACTCGGGGTTGGGGTCGGAGGTCAGCAGGAGCAGCTCCACAAGCCCTCCTCCATCTCGTGGCGGCGGGCGCACCGGCCGCTTCGCCGGGCCCACGTCGCATCATCACAGGTGATTCCGGGAGAAAGATTAGCGCGTCGGTCCCGATAGTCCGGGTTCACCGGGTGCGGAGCGGCCAGGACCGGCCCACACGGCGGTGCCCGCCGGGTTGCCGGGACTAGGGTCGAGCCATGCGCAAGCTGATCATCGGGCTGCTGGTACTCGCGGGCCTGGTGGTGATCACCGACTTCGGGGTCGCCGCCTATACCGAGTACCGGGTGTCGCGCACCCTGCGCGAGGGCGCCGACCTGAGCGCCGACCCCGAGGTCACCATCCACGGCTTCCCGTTCTTCGCCCAAGCGCTGAGCGGGCGGTTCGAGACGGTGGACATCAGGGCCAGCGCCAAGCGGCCGGACCTGCCCGGCGAGATCGCGCTGGAGGCCACGCTGACCGGCGTGCACCTGGCCATCGGCGACCTGCGCGACGGCCGGGTGCGCAATATCCCGGTCGAGCGGGTGGCGACCAGGATGCGGATCGAGCCCACCGAGCTGGGCAGGCTCTTCGGCATACCGGACCTGCAGGTGCACTCCAGGCCCGCGGACAAGTCGGACGGCTCCGGCGGCTCCGGGGGCTCCGGGATGACTACCGCGGGCGCGCTGGTGCTCACCGGGACGCTGCCCGAGCAGCCGGGCGGGGCGGGCGCCGCGTTCGGCGACGGCGACGCCGAGAAGGTCAGCGTCATGGCCGATCTGCTGCTCGACGGCGACCAGGTGCGGATCGTGGCGACCGGCATGTACCGCGGCACCCTCTCCGACGCCACCCCGACCGCGGTGGTCCCCGAGGCGGAACGTCCGGCGGTGCTCGAGCGCTTCACCCGTACCATCGACACGAAGGAGCTGCCCTTCGGCGTGCGGCCCACCGAGGTGTTCGCGCTGGGCGGGCAGATCGTGGTGGAGGGCCGCGGCGAGAACGTGACGATCGATCTGGATCGGCTCGGCATCGGGCGCCGCTGACCGGCTCCCGCCACCCGTTCGTCCCCGGAGAAAGCCGTCATGATCGAGATCGTCGTCCTGGTTGTGGTCCTGCTCGCCGCCGCCGCGGTCGGGCTGGTGCTGCGGGCCCGCGAGGGCAGGGTGCGCGGCTCCGCCCCCAAGGCCGCGACCGGCCCCGGCTCCGCGACCGACAAGCGCACCGAACTGCTCGCCGAGGTCGGCGTGACCGGCGCGGGCCCCGCGGTGCTGCACTTCTCCGCCGAGTGGTGCGGGCCGTGCGCGGCGGTCCGCCGGGTGGTGGCGGGCGTCACCGAGGACCTGGCCGCGACGCCGCAGGCCCCGCAGGACATCGAGGTCGACATCGACGCCGAGCCCGCGCTGGCCCGCGAGCTGAACGTGCTCTCGCTGCCGACCACCTTCGTCTTCGACGCCGAGGGCAGGGAGCGGTTCCGCATCTCCGGCGTCCCCAAGGCCGACGCGCTGCGCTCCGCCCTGGTTCCGCTCACCGTATGAACTAACTCTGACCTGGGAGAAGATCCCGATATCCAGGGTCTCCCGACGAATCCCCGCGCCCAGCGGGTAAACTGTTCGTCGTGCAATCCGACCACGAGCTGATGCTCACCCGACGCCGCACGGTCGATCTGTGTCGGCTCGGGGGTTGTTGCTGCCTGTGCCGCTGAGCGGTCGGCTCCCTCAGAGTTCTTGACGCCGACCTGCGTTCACCGCGCGAGAGATCACTCGATCCCCCGGTGAACGGGCCCGATCCCAACCCGATCCGCCACAGCAACGCGCAGGAGATTCCCTTGGTTTCCGAAGCCACTCCCACCCGCACGTCCTCGGAGGTCGTCGACGTCCGCGGCCCCCGCTTCGCGGCCTGGCTCACCAGCGCCGTGCTGGTGCTGGTCCTCGTGCTGGCGACCTTCTCGCCGCTCGCGGCGGCGGTGCTGCTCGCGGCGCAGGCCGTCGTCTTCGCGGTGGGCGCCGCGGTCGGCCCGAAGGACAGCCCGTACGGCCGGGTCTTCCGCGCCGCGGTGGCGCCGCGGGTCGGCCCGCCCACCGAGACCGAACCGGCGGCGCCGCTGCGGTTCGCCCAATTGCTCGGCCTGGTCTTCAGTGCCGTCGGCCTGCTCGGCTTCCTCGCGGGCTCGCCCCCGGTCGGTGTGATCTTCACCGGCTTCGCCCTGTTCGCCGCGTTCCTGAACGCCGCGTTCGGGATCTGCCTCGGCTGCCGGATCTACCCGCTGGTGGCCCGGTTCCGCCGGTCCCCGGCACCGAACTGACCCCTGCACGTCTCGTTGAAAGGAAAGTGCACATGGCTCGCTCCGATGTCCTGGTCTCCGTGGACTGGGCCGAAGAGAACCTCAACGCCCCCGGCGTCGTCTTCGTCGAGGTCGACGAGGACACCTCCGCCTACGACGGCGGCCACATCGAGGGCGCTGTCCGGCTGGACTGGAAGACGGATCTGCAAGATCCGGTCCGGCGCGACTTCGTGAACCAGGAGCAGTTCTCCGATCTGCTCTCGGCGCGCGGCATCTCGAACGACGA
Organism: Nocardia sp. NPDC057353; assembly: GCF_042667085.1. Lineage (NCBI taxonomy): Bacteria > Bacillati > Actinomycetota > Actinomycetes > Mycobacteriales > Nocardiaceae > Nocardia > Nocardia sp. NPDC057353. The sequence continues at coordinate 66,894 of NZ_JBHVAK010000011.1, read as the reverse complement.
CGAGGTCGTGCTCTACGGCGGCAACAACAACTGGTTCGCGGCCTACGCCTACTGGTACTTCAAGCTGTACGGCCACAACAACGTCAAGCTGATCGACGGCGGCCGCAAGAAGTGGGAGCTGGACGGCCGTCCGCTCTCCACCGCCGCGGTGAGCCGCCCGGCCACCCAGTACAAGGCCGCCGCGCCGGACCTGTCGATCCGCGCCTTCCGCGACGAGGTCATCGCCGCCATCGGCACGAAGAACCTGGTCGACGTGCGCTCCCCCGACGAGTTCTCCGGCAAGATCCTGGCGCCCGCGCACCTCCCGCAGGAGCAGAGCCAGCGCCCCGGCCACATCCCCGGCGCCATCAACGTGCCGTGGAGCAAGGCGGCCAACGAGGACGGCACCTTCAAATCCGACGCCGAGCTCGCCGAGCTCTACAAGGAGGCGGGCCTGGACGGCGAGAAGGAGACCATCGCCTACTGCCGGATCGGTGAGCGCTCCTCGCACACCTGGTTCGTGCTGCAGGAGCTGCTCGGCCACCAGAACGTCAAGAACTACGACGGCAGCTGGACCGAGTACGGCTCGCTCATCGGTGCCCCCATCGAGCTGGGAGCGTGACGACCATGTGCTCAGCACCCACCCAGGGACAGGACATCCCCGCAGGCGTCGACGTGGAGAAGGAGACGGTCATCACCGGCCGCGTGCTCGCCACCGACGGCCAGCCGGTCGGCGGCGCCTTCGTGCGGCTGCTCGACGGCAACGGTGACTTCACCGCCGAGGTCGTAGCCTCCGGCACCGGCGACTTCCGCTTCTTCGCGGCGCCGGGCAGCTGGACGCTGCGCGCGCTCTCCTCGTCGGGCAATGGCTCGGCCGAGATCGCGCCGGAGGGCGCCGGGATCCACAACGTGGACGTGACCGTCGCCAAGTGACGCGTGCCGGACGGCCCCGCGGTTCCTCAGGAGCCGCGGGGCCGTCCGCATGTCAGGGGCCGTCCGCGCGGGCTCGCGGCCGGGCCGATAGACTCGGTCCGTGGTCCTCTTCTTCGAGCTTCTGCTGGTGGCCGTGTCCATCCTGATCGGATGGTTCGGCCTGTACGTCTTCTACCGGTTGTTCACCGAGTCATGAGCGAACTCGCGAGCGAGGGTCCGGATCCGGCCGAGCGAGCGAGTAACACGGAGAACGGCGCCCCGTCCGCCCGGCTCAGCGGCGACGAGGCCGTGGCAGGCGCGGTCGAGCGCGCCAAGTCGACCAGCGGCCGGAACATCCCGGCGCTGCCCGATCTCCCCTTGCCCGACGACACCGCGAACCTGCGCCTCGGCCCCGATCTCAACCCGGCCATGCTGGCGCTGCTCCCGATGGTCGGCGTGTGGCGCGGCGAGGGCGAGGGCAACGAGCCGGACCGCGGGGACTACCGGTTCGGCCAGCAGATCGTGGTCTCGCACGACGGCGGCGAGTACCTGGCCTGGGAGTCCCGCTCCTGGTTCATCGAGGCGGACGGCGGCTACGGCGGCCCGGATCTGCGCGAGACCGGCTTCTGGCGGGTCGGGGTGGACGGCAAGGACGAGGTCATCGAGCTGCTGCTCACGCACAGCAACGGCATCGTCGAGCTCTTCTACGGCCACGCGCTCACCCAGTCCTCCTGGGAGCTCGCCACCGACGTGGTGATCCGCAGCCAGTCCGGCATCGTCGTAGGCGGCGCCAAGCGGCTCTATGGCATCGTCGAGGGTGGGGACCTGGCCTACGTCGAGGAGCGGGTCGTCGCCGACGGTCCACTGCAGCCCCGGCTCTCCGCCCGGCTCCAGCGCTACGTCGGCTGACTCAGCTCCGCCTGCCCACGTCGGTCAGGTCGATGTCGACCGGGAACGGCGCGGAGGTGCGCAGGCGGTCGTGGAAGATTCCGGCCGGGCTGTAGCGGTCGGTCGCCGGGTCGATCTCGTAGAGGTAGGCGACGGCGTCGGAGCCACGGCGCTCGATCCGCCAGTAGTGCGGGATGCCTGCCCTGGCATACTTGACCGGTTTGGTGTCGCGGTCGCGCTCCTCCGAGTCGGGTGAGACCGCTTCTACGGCGAGTACGACGTCGGCCGCGAAGTAATGGGTGGAGGGTGCCTCGCGCTCGTAGGCGTCGGCGGTGACGACCACCACGTCCGGCTCCGGCATCTGTCTGGTGCCGAGCTTCACCGTCATTTCGCGGTCCGCGCGCCACTCCGGCGGCGCTTGGCGGTCCAGCTCCCGCAGGAATCGGGATACGACACGGCTGTGCCACTTCTCCTGCGGGCTCACGAAGATGAGGCTCCCGTCGATCAGCTCGGTGTGCCGTGGCAGTCCGTCGAGCCGCACAAAATCCTCGACGGTGAATCCGCCGGGCGGCGGGATCACCCAGTCGGGCAGCGGGTCGACGGTCATGGCACAAGCTTAACGGCGGGGTCCGGAAAAGGGACGACCCCCGAGCTGTGCGGTGCCGACTGGGTCGGTGCCGCTCCCGGACGGACTGGCCGGGGGCTCGGGGGCCGGGTGACTGCCTGGAATTCGCTCGCGCGCAACGCGGTCGGGAATTCCCGCAGCGGTGGCGCTAGCTGACAGCCACCTCACGTGTCCTGGAACTATGCATTCTCGGAACCACCTCCTCTCTCGTGTACTCACGAATTTAGTAGCGGTTCAGGAAACCGGCAACGCATTTTCGCCGAGGGCGGACAGGTGCAGGACGAGGTCGGCTCGGTGGGTGTCCGGCAACTGGTGGGTTACCACGACGACGGTGCGGTCGGGGGCGACCAGGCCGTCGTCCGGGTCGAGCAGGCGGCGGAGGAGGGCGGCGCCCGCCTCGGCCTCCAGGTGCTCGGTGGGTTCGTCGAGGAGCAGGACGTCGGCGGGGGCGAGCAGGGCCCGGGCGAGCAGGAGGCGGCGGCGTTGGCCGCCGGAGACGGCTGCGGCGCCGGCGGTGAGGACGGTGTCCAGGCCGTCGGGGAGGGTGTCGAGCCAGTCGCCGAGGCCGACGGCGCGCAGTGCGTCGGTGGCTTCTTCCTCGGTGCTGTCGCCGCGGGCGACGCGGAGGTTCTCCAGGATCGAGGTGCCGAAGAGGTGGGCGTCCTCGGCGAAGAAGGTGGTGCCCGGTTCCGGGGTGCCGAAGAGCCCTGCCCAGTGCATGAGCAGGGTGGTCTTGCCCGCGCCGCTGGGGCCGACGACGGCGATTCGCCGCGCCCCCCTCGGGCGCTCGGGGAAGCGCGCGTTAGGGGCGGCAACCGCCGCGCCCGGGGCAGAACGCGCTGAGTCGAGTTCGGTCGCAGGCAGGTCGCCGGTCTGCCGCGCGGGGGCGGCTTCGGCGGCGGGAACGGCGCCGGTCTGCCGCGCGAGGGCGGGTTCGGTCGTGGGCACGGCGCTGCCCTGCCGCTCGGGGTCGAGGGCGCGGAGGCGGTGCAGTGCGGCGCGGCCGGTGGTGAGCGCCTGCGCGGCGGCGGGGAGCGCGGCCACCGCCTCGAAGGCGGAGAGCGGGATCAGGACCAGCATGGCGAGCGCCATCGGGCTCATTCCGGCGGTGGTGCCGCCGGTGGGGCCGTAGATCGCCAGCCCGGTGAGCAGGGCGCCGAGCACGCTGACGCCGATGCTCGCGGGCAGCGCGGCGGCGGCCCACGCGCTGCGCGCGGCGGCGCGGTCCTCGGCGGCGACGGCACGGGTACTCGCAGCTTCGGCCGCCGCCATGGCTTCGCCGAGCCTGCCCGCGACCCGGAGTTCGGCGGCGTGGTCGAGCACAGTGACGGCGCGGGCGGTGAACTCGGCGCGGTCGGCGCGCACGGCCCGCTCGGCGTCGGCGGCCGCGGTCGCGGAGAGCCAGGGCGCGAACAGCGCGGAGACCAGCAGCGCCGCCGCCAGGACCAGCGCGGCGGGCGGGGCGAGCAGGGCCAGCAGCAGCACGGCGGCGAGCGAGAGCACCAGCGCGACCGCGCACGGCACGATGGCGCGGACCACGACGGCGCCCAGGTCGTCGATATCGGCGCCGATCCGCACCAGCAGGTCGCCGCGGCGCAGCACGGTGGCGTCGGCACGGTCGTCGCGGTGCAGCACGGTGGCATCCGCACGGCCGTCGCGGCACAGCACGGCGGAATCCGCACGGTCATCGCGGCGCAGCACGGGGGTGTCGGCGCGGCCGTCGCGGCGCGGCACAGGGGTGTCGGCGCGGTCGCGGCGGCGGAGCCAGGCGGTGGAGCTCGCGAGGGTGCGGTAGGTGGCGGTGCGGGCGGTGGTCTGCGCCCGCAGCGCGACATCGTGCGTGGCGAGCCGCTCAAGGTAGCGGCAGAGGCCGCGGGAGATGCCGAGCGCGCGGACCGCGACCACGGCGACGGTGAGGTCGAGCACCGGCGGCATCTGCCAGGCCCTGGCGATGAGCCACGCCGCCAGCGCGGCGAGCGCGAGGCCGCTGCCGAGCGCGAGCACGCCCCAGGTGATGGCGAGAGCGAGCCGCCACGGGTTCCAGGCGAGGAGTTCGCGCAGGTCGCGCAGGTCGGTCCGGAGCCGCCGCAGGGCGCCCGCCCGCTCGTCGGATCCGGCGATCACCGGACCACCTCCTCGACCCGCGCAGCGACCTCCACCACGACATCGCCCGCGGCGAGCACCGACTCCCGGTGCCCGACCAGCACGACGGTCGCCCCCGCCGCGGCCCGCTCGCGAAGGGCGGCGAGCACAGCGGCCTCGCTCTCGGCGTCGAGGTGCGCGGTTGGCTCGTCGAGCAGCAGCACGGGCCGGTCCGCGGAGAGCACCCTGGTCAGCGCGAGCCGCTGCCGCTGCCCGAGCGAGAGCCCGGCCCCGCCGGTACCGACGACGGTGTCCCACCCGTTCGGCAGCTCGTCCAGCACCGCGTCGAAACCGGTTGCGGCACAGGCAGCTTCGAGGTCCACGGGGTGCGCCCCGAGCAGCTCCAGGTTCTCCCGGAGGGTGCCGGGCACCAGCACCGGCCGCTGCGGCAGCCAGGCCACCCGGGCCCACCACCGCTCGGGGTCGAGCGCGGAGACATCGGCCCCGTCCACCGTCACCCGCCCGGAGTCCGGCTCACAGAGGCCGAGGATCGCCTGCAGCGCGGTCGACTTCCCGCAGCCGTTCGGCCCGGTCAGCACCGTCACCACCCCCGGCCGCAGGACGGCCGAGAGCGCGAACGGCGCCGCGCCGGAGCGCCCCTCGACGGTGAGCGCGGAGAGCTCGAGCACCGCGGGCCCGGACCCGCGGACGGCACCACCGGCGGTCCCGGCGCCGGGTCCGAGCACCGCGAAGGCCCGGTCCGCCGCCGCCATCCCGTCCTGCGCGGCGTGGAACCGCTCCCCCACCGTGCGCAGCGGCAGGTACACCTCCGGCGCCAGGATCAGCGCCACCAACCCGGCGTACAGCCCCATCTCGCCGAAGACCAGCCGCAACCCGATGGAGACCGCCACCAGCGCGACGCTGAGCGTGGCCAGCACCTCGAGCACCGCCGAGGAGAGGAAGGCGATGCGCAGGGTCCGCATGGTCCGCACCCGCAGCGCCTCGCCGAGCTCGGCCACCTGCCCGGCCATGCTGCGCGCCCCGCCCTCCCGGCCCAGCGCGCGCAGCGTCGGCATCCCGGCGAACAGGTCGAGCACCTGGTCGGAGAGGCGGGTGGTCGCCACCAGCGTTGCCGCCGCCCTGCCCTGGGTGAGCAGCCCGACGAGCACCATGAAGACCGGGATGAGCGGCAGCGTGACCAGCACGATCGCCCCGGAGACCGGGTCGTGCAGCGCGATCACCGCCAGCAGGATCGGCGGGACGAGCACGGCGAGCAGCAGCGCGGGCAGGTACCCGGTGAGGTACCCGCGTAACCCGGCGAGCCCGGTCCCCACTACCACCGCGATCTCGGTGCGCCGCCGCTCCAGCTCGCGCGGCGGCAGCGCGGCGCCCGCGGCGAGCACCCCCCGCTCCAGCTCGGCGACGACGCTCGCCCCGGCCCGGTGCGCCAGCCTGGATTGCCACCAGGTGACGACGGCCCGCCCGGCGAGCGCGGCGACCAACGCGAGCAGCTCGGGCGTCCACGCCCCGACGGTGCGCGCCGCGGGGTCGGTGATGACCCCGGCCAGCACCCGGGCCAGCGCCACCGCGGTGACCACGATGGCGACCGTGGTGAGCACCGAGAAGACCACGGTCAGCGCGAGGTACGGCCGCGCCGAGCGGGCGTGCCGCCACAGCCGGGGATCGATCGGCGCGCGACGGGCCATCGTCAGTCCGCCGATGCCCGGAGCGGCAGCCCGATGTGCGGCGGGATCTGCTCGACGGTGATGCGCTTGCGGAACACCCAGTAGGTCCAGCCCTGGTAGAGCAGCACCACCGGGGTCACCGCGAGCGCCGCCCAGCTCAGGATCTTCAGCGTGTACGGCGTCGAGGAGGCGTTCTGCACGGTGAGCGACCACGCCGGGTCGAGGGTGGAGGGCAGCACGTCCGGGAAGAGCGAGCCGAAGAGCAGCGCGGTGGCCGCCGCGATGGCGAACGTCGTTCCGGTGAAGGCGATCCCGTCCCGGTGCGCCAGGTTCGCGGCGGCGCTGCCGACCAGCCCGGCGACCGCGATCCCGAGCGGGATCCAGGTCCAGTCCGCGCCGTACGCGAGCTGGGTCCAGAGCCCGAAGCCGCCGACGATCAGCGCGGTGGGAACGAGCAGCAGCCTGGCCACCCGCTGCGCGTCCGCGCGCACCTCGCCGCCGGTCTTGAGGACCAGGAAGGTGGCGCCGTGCAGCGCGAAGAGCACGCCGGTGCTGAGCGCGCCGAGCAGCGCGTACGGGCTGAGCAGGTCGAGGAGGGAGCCGGTGACCTGCTTGTCCGCGTCCAGCGGGACACCGCGCACCACATTCGCGAAGAGCCAGCCCCAGACCAGCGCGGGCACCCACGAGCCGAAGGCGATGCCGAGGTCGCAGCGGCGTCGCCAGACCGGGTCGTCGATCTTGCCGCGGAACTCGATGGCGCAGATCCGCAGGATCAGCGCCACCAGCACCAGCAGCAGCGCGAAGTAGAGCCCGGAGAACAGGCTGGCGTACCACTCCGGGAAGGCGGCGAAGAGCGCGCCGACCGCAGTGATCAGCCAGACCTCGTTGCCGTCCCAGACCGGGCCGATGGTGTTCAGCACCACCCGGCGCCTGGTGTCCGAGCGCCTGCCCAGCGGGTGCATGAGCATGCCGACCCCGAAGTCGAACCCCTCGAGCACGAAGTAGCCGGTGAAGAGCACACCGATCAGAACGAACCAGAACTCCTGCAGATCCATCGTCGGCTCCTAGTAGGCGAAGGACAGCGTGCGGACGGGATCGTCCTCGTCCTCGGCAGACTCGTCGTCGTCCCGCGGCGGTTTCGGCTGCTCCGGCCCGACCGCGGCGTAGCGGCGCATGAGGTAGAACCACACCACCGCCAGCGCGGCGTAGAGCAGGGTGAAGATGGTCAGCGAGATCCAGACGGTGCTCGCCGGGTGGTCGGAGACGCCCTGCTGCACCGTGAGCCGCAGGTTGGGGTCGCCGGTCGGGTTCGGCACGACCACCCAGGGCTGCCGCCCCATCTCGGTGAAGACCCAGCCGGAGGCGTTGGCCAGGAAGGGCGTCGGGATGGCGGCCAGGCTGAGCCAGCCGAACCAGCGCTGGTGCGGCACCCGCCCGCCCCTGGTGAGCCAGAGCCCGACCACGCAGAGCAGCGCCGACCCGGCAGCGAGCCCGATCATGGCCCGGAACGCCCAGTAGGTGACGAAGAGGTTGGGCCGGTAGTCGCCGGGCCCGAACTGGTCGACGTAGGACTGCTGCAGGTCGACGACGCCCTGCAGCGTGACGCCGGTGAAGTGCCCCTCGGCCAGCCAGGGCAGCACGAACGGCACCTCGATCACGTGCGTGACGCTGTCGCAGTTGTTGTGCGTGCCGACGGTGAGCACCGAGAAGTCCGGGTCGGTCTCGGTGTGGCACAGCGACTCCGCGGAGGCCATCTTCATCGGCTGCTGCTGGAACATGAGCTTGCCCTGCACGTCACCGGTGTAGATCAGCGCGACCCCGGCGAGCGCGACCACCACCAGCGCGGCCCGGGAGACCGGGCGCCAGAGCGTGCGCGCCTCCGCGAGCCGCGCCGGGTCGCCGCTGCGCGCGTTGCGCACCATCCACCAGCCGCCGATGCCCGCGACGAAGGTGCCCGCGGTGAGGAACGACCCCGCCACCACGTGCGGGAAGGCGGCCAGCGCGGTGTTGTTGGTGAGCAGCTCGACGATGCTGGTGAGCTCGGCGCGGCCGGTCTCCGGGTTGTACCTGGCGCCGACCGGGTGCTGCATGAAGGAGTTGGCCGCGATGATGAAGTACGCGGAGGCGTTCACGCCGATCGCCACCAGCCAGATGGTGGCCAGGTGCACGAGCTTCGGCAGCCTGCTCCAGCCGAAGATCCACAGCCCGAGGAACGTCGACTCCATGAAGAAGGCGACCAGCCCCTCCAGGGCCAGCGGCGCGCCGAAGACGTCGCCGACGAAGCGGGAGTACTCGCTCCAGTTCAGCCCGAACTGGAATTCCTGCACGATGCCGGTGGCGACGCCGAGCGCGAAGTTGATCAGGAAGAGCTTCCCGAAGAACTTGGTCAGCCGGTACCAGTGCTCCTTGCCGGTGATCACCCACGCCGTCTGCATCCCGGCTACCAGCGGCGCGAGCCCGATGGTGAGCGGTACGAAGAGGAAGTGGTAGACGGTGGTGATCCCGAACTGCCACCGAGACACGTCCAGCGCGCTCACCGCATCCTCCTACCAGCCGATTCGTCTACGACACTCCGTAGTAAGGCTACGTCGGAATCCGCAGCGCACAACGATCGTGACGGGAATCGAGGTCAAGGTCACGCAGCGCGGCCGGTCGAGCTCATCGGCATCCCGATTCGGACACCGACGCAAAGGGTCACCAGTCGCCGATGGCCCCCGCCCGCGCGACCCCGCGGTCGACCAGCTCGATGATCTCGTCGGCATTGTCGGCCGCCATCAGCCGGATGCCGTCCAGCTGGGCGACGCGCGCCGCGAGCGTGATGCTGGAGAGCAGCCAGATGCTGTCGCAGACGAAGAGGTCGGCGGTCCAGAGCGGCTCGTACTTGCACTCCCACCCGGCCTTGCGGGCCTCGTTGAAGAGCGCCCGCTGGGTGACGCCGGGCAGCACGCCGTTCTTCGCGGGCGGGGTGATCAGCGTCTTGTCCCGCGCGATCACGATGGTCGAGCGCGGCCCCTCCAGCACCCGGTTCTCGGTGCTGGTGAAGATGACGTCGTCGGCGCCCTGCCGGTGCGCGAAGCGCAGCGCGGCCATATTGGTGGCGTAGGAGAGCGTCTTGGCGCCGAGCAGCTGCCACGGCGCCGTCTGGGCCAGGTCGATGGAGATGCCACGGACCAGGCTCACCACCTTGACGCCCTCGGTGCGGGCCCGCTCCACCCGCGCCGGGACCGGGCTCACGGTGACGAAGGCGGTCGGGGCCGGGACGGCGGCGGCGAGCTCGCCGGAGGTCACCGAATCCGGCACCTCGGCGAATTCGCTCTCCCGGCCGCGGGTCAGCACCAGGCGCAGCACGCCCTCCTCCGCGCTGCCCCATTCCTTGGCGGCCACCTCGGCCGCCTGCCGCCACCGGCTCAACTCCGGCTCGGGTAGCTCGAGCGCCTGGGCGGAGCGGCGCAACCTACCCAGGTGGAACTCGATCGCACACGGGCTGCCGTCCCGCACCAGCACCGTTTCGAAGACACCGTCGCCGCGCAGAACTCCGATGTCGTCGGCAAACAACAACGGCGCGTCCGCATCCTGGACCGCGCCGTCGAGTGTCACAAGAACTCGATCCGCCATGGGTTAGGAGCGTAGGCAATTCGGGCAGGTAATGCCTACGGTGCGGAAGAGTTGGTCGTCCCTATCGGCGCGTGTCGCCAACACTTTTGATGATTTCGTGATAGCCGCAGGACATTCATTGTCGTGTCCTCTTTTCGGACCGGCCCGAATCACCTGATCGGCGGGTGCCACGTACAGTGGATTTGTGGTTCCTGTGCCTAGTCCTCTTCTCGGTGCTCCCGGAGCCGTCGCGGGGGTCCCCGGTTCCCCGGATGCCGCGGTCGCCTGGCACTACGGCGACCCGTTCGGCGAGCAGCGGGCCGCGGCCAGGCGGGTGGCGATCGTGGATCGCTCGCATCGCGCGGTCGGCACCATCACCGGTAGGGAACGGCTGACCTGGCTGCACACCATCACCAGTCAGCACGTGGCCGGGCTGGCCGACGGCGAGTCGGCGGAGAACCTGGACCTGGACCTCAACGGCCGGGTGCAGCACCACTTCGTGCTCACCGAGCTGGCCGAGACGGTCTGGTTCGACACCGAGGCCGAGCGCGGCCCCGACCTGCTCGGCTTCCTGACCAAGATGGTCTTCTGGGCCGACGCGCAGCCGAAGGACGCCGCCGACCACGCCGTGCTCACCCTGCTCGGCCCCGAGGTGGAGTCGCTCACCGGCGCGCTCGGCATCGCCGAGCTGCCCGCGCTGTACCGCGCGGTGCCGCTGCCCGGCGGCGGCTTCCTGCGCCGCATGCCGTGGCCCGGCGAGTACTCCTACGACCTGGTGATCCCGCGCGCGCAGCTGACCGAGCGGTGGGCCGCGCTCACCGCGGCGGGCGCCGTCCCCGCGGGGATGTGGGCCTTCGAGGCGCTGCGCGTCGAGGCGCTGCGCCCGCGGCTCGGCCTCGACACCGACGACCGGACCATCCCGCACGAGGCGCGCTGGATCGGCGGCGTCGCCGAGGCGGGCGCGGTGCACCTGGAGAAGGGCTGCTACCGCGGCCAGGAGACCGTGGCCCGGGTGCACAACCTGGGCAAACCTCCGCGCAACCTGGTGCTGCTGCACCTGGACGGCTCCGCCGACGAGCGCCCGACCCCAGGCACCGACGTCACCGCCGACGGCCGCACCGTCGGCAGGCTCGGCACCGTCGTCGACCACTTCGAGCTCGGCCCGATCGCGCTCGCCCTGGTGAAGCGGGCCGTCCCGGCGACGACCCCGCTGGTGGCGGGGCCCGCGGCGGCCGCCATCGACCCCGACTCGGTGCCGACCGACGACCGCCCGCAGGCGGGCAGGCTCGCCGTCGACCGGCTGCGCGGGCGTTGATGCGCAGCGGTGACACCGGCCGCGTGCTCGCGGTCTGCGTGGTGCACGCGGAGCTGGAGGTGCCCGGCCGGGTCGGGCGCAGCGCCATCGACAAACGGCCGGTCGAGGGGCGGGTCGAGGTGCACCCGCTGGCGCTCGCGGGCGACCACGTCTGCAACACCGAGCACCACGGCGGGCTGAACCAGGCCGTCTACGCCTACGCCGACCACGACGCACGCCGCTGGGAGCAGGAGCTGGGGCGGGTGCTGCCGCACGGCTGGTTCGGCGAGAACCTGCGGGTGGACGGGCTCCCGCTCTCGGACGCGGTGCTCGGCGCCCGGCTCCGGGTGGGGAGCACGCTGCTGGAGGTGAGCGCGCCGCGGGTGCCGTGCGCGACCTTCCAGCACTGGTCCGGCGAGCGGCAGTGGGTGAAGCGGTTCGCCCTGCGCAGCGATACCGGGTGCTACTTCCGGGTGCTGGAACCGGGCACCGTCGGCGCGGGCGACGAGGTGCTGGTCGAGTACCTGCCCGAGCACGGGATCACCGTCCGCGACGTCTTCACCGGCACCGATCCGGAGCGGCTGGCCCGGCTGCTCGAGGTGGAGCCGACCGTCTCGGACGACATCCGCATGCAGGTCGATCGGCACCTGCGCAGGCACGGGAACGCTCGGGAGGCCACCGGGATGAGCGAGTCAGGCCCGGAGGCGGGAGCGGAGCGTAGCCACGGAGGGCCCTCGCTCATCCCGCAGGAGGACACCGCGTGAGTGTCGAGTTGGTGGAGGTGGTGCGGTCCGGGTTCCGCGAGTGCGTGCACCGCGGGTCGGCGGTGCTGCTCGGGCCGGACGGCGAGATCGAGCTGGAGCTCGGCGCGGTGCACGGCCCCATCTACCCGCGCTCGACCAACAAGCCGCTGCAGGCGCTCGCCCTGCTGCGCAGCGGCTTCACCCCGGCCGACGACGCCGAACTCGCGATAGCCATCGCCTCCCACCACGGCGAACCGGACCACGTCGCGGCCGTCCGCCGCCTGCTGGACCGGAACGGCTTCACCGAGGACGACCTGGCGTGCCCGCCCGACCTCCCGCTCGGCGAACTCCCCCGCGCCCGGCTGCTGGCCGCGGGCGACGAACCGGCCAGGATCCTGATGAACTGCTCCGGCAAACACGCGGCCATGCTCGCCACCTGCGCCGTCAACTCCTGGCCGACCAGCGGTTACTCGGACGCGGCGCACCCGCTGCAGCGGGCGGTCGCCGAGACCATCGCCGACGTCACCGGCGAGCCCGAGACCGACCTCGGCATCGACGGCTGCGGGGTGCCGATCGTCCCGGTCGCGCTGGCGAACCTGGCCCGTGCCTTCGCCACGCTGGTCACCGCCGCCCCGGCTACCCCGGAACGGCGCGTCGCGGAGGCGATTCGCGCCCATCCGCGAGTGATTTCCGGCACCAATGCCCCCGACCTGCTCCTGATGTCCGAGGTCCCCGGCCTGGTCTGCAAGATCGGCGCGGACGGCGTGCACGCGGGCGCGCTCCCGGACGGCCGGGCCTTCGCCTACAAGGTCGACGACGGCGCCGAACGGGCGCGGATGCCGCTGACGCTGGCGATTCTGCGCCGTCTCGGCGTGGCCTGGACCGATCGGCTCGCGGAGCTGGCGGCCCCGCCGATTCTCGGCGGCGGCGCCAGGGTCGGCGTCGTCCGCGCGGTCCCCGGAGTGCTCTAGCCGACGGCGGCCGCGGCGACGGCGGGGCAAACGGCGGGCGGCGCGGGAATCTTCGCCGACTCGTGGGAGCGCGGCGGCCTGACACACGCTAAAGTGTCTGTCAGGAAGAGTATTAATTCGAACGGGGCCGCCAACAAACCCCAGGCCGCCCCGCATTGACGCGAGGGGGTCAGCCATGGGCCGTGGCCGGGCTAAGGCAAAGCAGACCAAGGTCGCACGCGAGCTGAAGTACAGCTCGCCATCGACCGACTTCGCGAGCCTTCAGCGAGAGCTCTCGAACGGCACCGATCTGCATCACCACCGACCCAACGGTGGTGGCGTGCTGTCCGATGAGCACGACGCGGACGAATCCTTGTCCCGCTGGAACAGCGAGGACGACGACTACGACGACTGGCGCCGCTGACCGTACCGACGCGAAGGGGGAGGCCGACGGGCCTCCCCCTTAACCGCGTTCGGGCAGGGTCACGGTGCCATTTCGGTGGCTCGCACCGGTTGGCCCGCATCCCAGGATGCGGGCCACGCCGTTCTCCGACCGATTCGGTCAGGATCTAGAAGCGCGGGTGCTCGCCGACCAGCACCGCCCGCGGCGCGTCGGCATCCTTGCTGCGGCTCACCGAACCCAGTGTCCAGCAGTCGATGTGCCGCGCGGTGAGCACGGCCAGCGCCCGGTCCACATCCTCGGGGGCGACCACCGCGACCATGCCGACGCCCATGTTGAACGTCTTCTCCATCTCCGGCCGCTCCACCCGGCCGCGCTGCGCGATCATCTTGAAGACCGGCGCGGGCGTCCAGGAGCCGCGGTCCAGCTCGGCCACCATGCCCTGCGGCAGCACCCGGCCCAGGTTGGCCGCGAGCCCGCCGCCGGTGACGTGCGCGAAGGTGCGCACATCGGTCTCGGCGACCAGCGCGAGGCAGTCCTTGGCGTAGATCCGGGTCGGCTCCAGCAACTCCTCGCCGAGCGTCCGGCCGAACTCCTCGACATGCCCGGTCAGGCTCATCCGGTCGATCTCCAGCAGCACCTTGCGGGCCAGGCTGTAGCCGTTGGAGTGCAGCCCCGACGCGCCCATGGCGATCACCACGTCGCCGGAGCGCACCCGCTCGGGGCCGAGCACCGCGTCCGCCTCGACCACGCCGACGCCGGTCGCGGAGAGGTCGTAGTCGTCCGGGTCCATCAGGCCGGGGTGCTCCGCGGTCTCGCCGCCGAGCAGCGCGCAGCCCGCCTTCACGCAGCCGTCGGCGATACCGGAGACCAGCTCGGCGACGCGCTCCGGGACGACCTTGCCGACCGCGATGTAGTCCTGCAGGAACAGCGGCTCGGCACCGCAGACCACCAGGTCGTCGACGACCATGGCGACCAGGTCCAGCCCGACGGTGTCGTGCTTGTCCAGCGCCTGCGCGACCGCCAGCTTGGTGCCGACGCCGTCCGTCGAGGCGGCCAACAGCGGCTCTTTGTACCCGCCCTTCAGCGCGAACAACCCGGCGAAGCCACCGAGCCCGCCCTGCACCTCGGGGCGGCTCGCCTTCTTCGCCAATGGCCCGAACAATTCGACGGCGCGGTCACCGGCTTCGATGTCCACACCGGCCGCGGCATACGAAGCACCGTTACCACTGGGGGTCTGTTCAGTCATTTTCGGGAAGAGCTCCAAACCGAATCGGCGGATAGATGCCAGCTCACGCTACCGGAGCGGAATAACGGGCACGCAGCGGTACCGCACCCCGGTCCGTCACCGGCGCACCGCCCGACCGGTCGGTCAGGGCCTGCTCAGCGCGCTCGCGTTCGCGTTCTCCCGGAGCAGCGCGGCCTCCGGCTGTCCGCTCAGCATGCCCTCCAGCAGGTTCTTGCCGATGGCGGCCTCGTGCGGCAGCGGGATCGGGTAGTCGCCGTCGAAGCAGGCGCTGCAGAGCCTGCTGCGCGGCTGCTCGGTGGCGGCGATCATGCCGTCCAGCGAGATGTAGCCGAGGGTGTCGGCGCCGATCGAGCGGCGCACCCCCTCGACCATGTCGCGGAAGACCTCGGAGCCGGGGTCGGTGGCGCCTTCGGCGCCGTCCGGCAGCCCGGCGCCGTTGGCGATGAGCTCGGCCCTGGAGGCGAAGTCGATGCCGTAGAAGCACGGCCACTTGACCGGCGGCGAGGCGATCCGCACGTGGATCTCCAGCGCCCCCGCCTCGCGCAGCATGCGGATGAGCGCGCGCTGGGTGTTGCCGCGGACGATGGAGTCGTCCACCACGATCAGCCGCTTACCGCGGATCACCTCGCGCAGCGGGTTCAGCTTGAGCCGGATGCCGAGCTGGCGGATGGTCTGGCTGGGCTGGATGAAGGTGCGGCCGACGTAGGCGTTCTTCATCAGCCCCTGGCCGTACGGCACCCCGGAGCCCTGCGCGTAGCCGACCGCGGCCGGCGTGCCCGACTCCGGCACCGGGATCACCAGGTCGGCCTCGACCGGGTGCTCCTTCGCCAGCCTGCGGCCGATGTCGACCCGGGTGGAGTGCACCGAGCGGCCCGCGATGGTGGAGTCCGGCCTGGCCAGGTAGACGTACTCGAAAACGCAGCCCTTGGGCTCAGGCGCGGCGAAGCGCATGGAGCGCACGCCGTCGGCGTCGATGGCGAGCAGCTCGCCCGGCTCGATCTCGCGGACGAAGGCGGCGCCGACGATGTCCAGTGCGGCGGTCTCGCTGGCGACCACCCAGCCGCGCTCCAGCCTGCCGAGCACCAGCGGGCGCACGCCGTGCGGGTCGCGGGCGGCGTAGAGGGTGTGCTCGTCCATGAAGGTCAGGCAGAAGGCGCCGCGCAGCGTCGGCAGCAGCTCCATGGCGGCCTGCTCGATGCTGGAGTCGGCGGCGGCGTGCGCGAGCAGCGCCGTCATCACGTCCGAGTCGGAGGTGGCGGCGATCGGCGCGGGCTTGCTGTCGCCCGCCGGGCGGCGGCCGATCAGCCCCTGCGCCCTGGCGCGCTCGTTCAGCTCGGCGGTGTTGACCAGGTTGCCGTTGTGCCCGAGCGCGAGCCCGGAGCCGACGGCGGTGGTGCGGAAGATCGGCTGCGCGTTCTCCCAGGTGGTGGAGCCGGTGGTGGAGTACCGGCAGTGCCCGATGGCGACGTGGCCCGGCATGGCGGCCAGCGTCTGCTCGTCGAAGACCTGGCTGACCAGGCCGAGATCCTTGAAGACCAGGATCTGCTGCCCGTCCGAGACGGCAATCCCGGCCGCCTCCTGCCCCCGGTGCTGCAGGGCGTAGAGGCCGTAGTAGCTCAGCTTCGCGACGTCCTCGCTCGGTGCCCAGACACCGAACACGCCACATTCCTCGCGCGGCTCGTTCTCGTCCTGATCAGCGGCGACGCCGAGCGGCGCGACCGGGATAGGGGTGGATAGATCGCTGTCGACCGGAAAGTCGGCGTTGGTCACCGTTCGCTCCCTGTTCGGGCGGGCTGGGGGCGACCGCTATTCTACGGCCAACCCCGGTGGTGACCAGCCCCGGTCGGCGGCGCGCTGTGTGCCCCGGCACGATCACCGGGGGACGGCCGGTTACACCTGTTACCGTGCTGCGGTGACCACGCCTGACCAGCCCGGTACGCCGGAAGACCCCGCCCGAACAGGCAATTCGGCCGATTCGGTCAGTGTCGGCGCGAGCCGGGGCAGCACGCCGCGGAACCTGCTCGGCTGGGCCAGGATGACCGGCGCCCCTGTGGTGGTACTCACGTTGCTCACGGCGCTGCTCGGCGTGATGTACCTCGGCTACGTCGCCGACCCGGAGGAGAACCTGCACGACTTCCCGATCGCCCTGGTGAACCAGGACCTCGGCGACGTGCTCGACACCGGCGGCGGGCAGCGGCAGGTGAACTTCGGGAACCAGGTGACCGACGGGGTGCTCGCCGCGATCCCCGCCGACAAGGTCGAGCTGCACGTCGTCGGGATCAGCGAGGCCGAGCGGCTGCTGCAGACCGGCCAGGTGTACGGCGCCGTCGTCATCCCCAGCGACTTCAGCAAATCGATCGGCATCCTCGGTATCGGCAGCGTGGTCCCCGGCGACATCCAGCAGCCGATCGTGACCGTGCAGACCAACCCACGCGCGGGCGCCTACAGCACCCAGGTGGTGCTGCGGATCGCCGACGAGATGCTGGCCAGGGTGAACGAGCAGGTCGGGCAACAGCTCACCGAGCAGGTGGAGGCGCAGCTGGCGGCGAGCCCGCCCGGCGCGCCCGCGACCGAGCTGAGCGGGGCCGCCAGGGTGGCGCTGCGCGAGCCGATCGACGTGCTGGTGCAGCAGTACCACCCGCTGCCGAACGGCACCGGCCAGGGGCTCACCGCGTTCTTCTACGCGCTGCTCCTGCTGCTCGCGGGCGTGGTCGGCGCCATGGTCATCCACACCATGGTCGATGCCCAGCTCGGCTTCGTGCCCACCGAGTACGGCCCCTGGTATGTGCACTACCCGCCGACCCCGATCTCCCGGTTCCGGACCGTGCTGCTCAAGTGGGGCGTGATGGTGGGCGCCGCGGCCATCGTCTCCGGGGTCTTCCTGCTCACCTCGCACCTGCTCGGGCTGCCGCTGAGCCACGGCCTCGCGCTCTTCCTCTACAGCTGGCTGGCGATCGCGGCGGTCGGCATCACCGGCATCTCCATGCTGGCGGCGATCGGCTCGGCCGGGCTGCTGGCCAACCTGATCCTGTTCGTCGTGCTCGGGCTGCCCTCCTCCGGCGGGACGGTGCCGATCGAGGCGACGCCGCCGTACTTCGCCTGGCTGGCCACCTTCGAGCCGATGCACCAGGTGTTCCTGGCGATCCGCTCGATCCTGTACTTCGACGCCAGCGGGCCCGCCGGGCTCACCCGCGGGGTGTGGATGACCATCCTGGGGCTCACCATCGGGTTGGTCTTCGGCGCGGTGGTGACCCGGTTCTACGACCGCAAGGGGCTGCACCGGAAGAACGTGCTGGACCGGGGCTGAGTCAGAGCCGGATGACCGGCAGCCAGTGCGCCACCTCGGCGGCCCGGTTGCCGGAGGCGGTGACCGCGCCGGATTCGGCCGCGGCGGCGAAGGTGAGCAGGCCGGTGGCGAGCAGGAGCCAGGTGCGCGGGTCGGTCTCGACCACATTGGGCGGGGTGCCGCGGGTGTGCCTTGGGCCCTCGATGCACTGCACCGCGACGAAGGGCGGCACCCTGACCTCGACCGAGTGCCCCGGCGCGGCCTGGGCCAGCGTGCGGGCGGTAGCGCGGACGGCGGCGCCGAGCCGGGCGCGGGCCGGGGGCTGCGCTTCCTCGTCGAGCAGCCACGCGTGCACCGCCGCGGTGGCGGCGCGCAGCTCGTTCGGGTCGACGGTGGAGCGTCCTGGCACGTCGCGAGGTTACCGGGCGAGGCGGGGCGCGACGGCGCCGCCCGCGTTGAGCGCGTAGTGCAGCAGGGCCGGGGCCGTCGCGCTGCCACTTTTCCTGCGGAGTGCGCCGAAGACGAGCCCCGCCGCGGCGGTGGCGGCGACGGTGGGCAGGACCGGGTCGCCCGCGGCGCGGGCCGGGCGGAGGTGCCAGAGGCCGAAGGCGAGGGCGGTCAGCGGGGTGCCCGCGATGTCGTCGAGGGTGCCCCGGAAGATCAGCTCCTCGCTGTAGACGGTGCCGAGCGGGATGTGCACGCCGATCCACTCCGCGACGGAGACCCCAGGCGCTCGGTCCGGAGCGGCGGCCAGCGCCTTCCTCGCGGGCGGAACGGCCAGCGCGGCGCCGTAACCTGCGAGCACCGCAGCGGCTGCGGCGAGCCCGAGCCGCCATCCGCTCGCCGCACCCCACCGCGGCTCCCCCGCGAAGACCCGCGCGTAGCCCGTCGCGAAGGCGACATTGGCAGCCGTCCGCCCGCGAATCCCGAGCGCCAACCGCGGCAACACCGCGTTGTGCCACATCAGCGGTACCGCCGCGGCGGCCAATACCCGCCCGGTATCCGGGAGCGAACGCGGCCGGGCTCGGCCGCCGATCAGCGCGGCTCCGCGATACTTTCCGGTTCGCGCGGTGCCGCTCACTTGGTGGCCCGCTCGAACTCTTCGGCCGCTTCCAATTGGATCCGCACGTCCTCGGCGAGCTCCGCATTCCACCCCGGCGGGGCGGCGACGGCGGCCCAGCCGTCGATCACCAGGTCCCCGTAGCGGTGCCCGTGCCCGTCGGTGACGCCCTGCGCATTGGTGAGATCGGCGGCGACCTGCCAGAAGGTGACGAAGGGGTACCAGCGCATCTGGGTGGAGACGTCCGAGCCGCGCGGCTCGGAGAGCCAGTCCGGCTGCGAGAAGATCAGGTCGGTCGACCACCAGACGATGGGGTCGGAGGCGTGCTGCAGGTAGGCGATCCTC
The DNA here is from genome assembly GCF_042667085.1 of Nocardia sp. NPDC057353. Lineage (NCBI taxonomy): Bacteria > Bacillati > Actinomycetota > Actinomycetes > Mycobacteriales > Nocardiaceae > Nocardia > Nocardia sp. NPDC057353. The sequence continues at coordinate 47,802 of NZ_JBHVAK010000011.1, read as the reverse complement.
GGGGTCCGCCACTCGGTGTCCGGCCTGGCCAGGTCGGCCCGCTCGGCCGCGAACCGGACCACGAGCCCGTCCGCGTACACCGGCTGCACCTCCCGCGACCCGGGATCGCGCCGGGTGACGAACTGCTTCCACAGCCGGTTCGAGTTCGGCGGCCCCACCCAGAGCGCCCCGTCCACCTGCGCGCGCAGGTCGGCCAGCCCGTCGAAGGCCTCCTCCGACCCCTGCGACCCCAGGCTCTCGCCGTAGACCAGCAACTTCGGCCGCGCCTCGCGCGGCAGCTCCGACCAGCGCTCGTACACCGCGTCGAAGAGGTCGCGCCCGGCGCCCGCCGCCTTGCTCCGGTCGGCCAGGAAGGAGAGCACGCTGGGCAGGTACGAGTACTGGGTGGCGACGATGGCGCTGTCCCCGCCGTACATGTACTCGATGGCGCCCGCGGCCGTCGAGTTCACCCAGCCGGTGCCGGTCGTGGTCACCAGCACCAGCACCCTGCGCTCGAAGGCGCCGGTGCGCTCCAGCTCGGCGACGGCGAGCTCGGCCCCGGTCCGGTCGCCCGCCCGCGACTCCAGCCCGACGTAGGCGCGGATCGGCTCCATCGCCTGCCGCCCGGTGACGGCGGCGATCCGGCTCCGGCTCGGCCCGTGCGAGACGAACCAGCGCCCCTCGAAGCCGAGGGTGTCCCACTCGGCCAGCGAGTCCGGGCTGCCGGAGCGCTCCGGCAGCACCGGCTGCACGGCGTAGCTGGAGGTGTCGTCGTTGCGCACCTTGAACGCCTCGTTCGCCACCGCGAAGAAGGCCCGGCTGGCGACGCCGTTGAAGATCGTGACCACCGCGATCACCAGGACCAGCAGCCCGGCGGCGGGCGCCAGCTCGCGCGGCACCCGGACCCAGCGGTTCAGCTGGCGGGCCAGCACGACGACGACGGCGCGCACGGTCCGGTAGACGGCGACCACCGCCACCCCGACCGCGACGCTGAGCAGCCCGGTCCGCAGGTACGCCGGGGTCTCGGTGCCGACCGAGCCCATGAGCGCGCTGATCTCGCGCTGCCAGCGCGCCGACTGCACCAACATGAAGCCCGCGCCGAGCGCCGCCGTGACCAGCACCGCGGACTTCACTGCGTACCGGACCCAGGTGGGTGGCTCCGGCACCCGCCCGCGTAGTCGCGGCAGTATCCAGAGCCGGAAGAGCCACTCCAGCACACACCCGACCCCGTACCCCAGCGCGGCGTTGATCCCCGAGACCAACCCCTGGAACAGCCAGTCCCGCGGCACCAGCGACGGCGTCACCGAGAGCGCGAAGAAGAGCGTCGCCACCACCAGCCCGGCGTAGTTGAGATCGATGATGATCTCCAGGTGCCGGATGACGATCAACACCCGCCTGCGCAGGCGGGTGAGGCGCGGGGTGGCCTCCAGCACGGCGCGCCTCAGCCGACCGGCGCCGCGGCGACGGCCGCGGGGGACTGGGCGGAAGTCACCGGACCAGTATGGCGGGCAGCGCGGACATCCTCCGGTGGCGGCTCGCGGCGAACGCGTCACACCCCGGCGCGGTCCGGTGCTCCGGCGCCCGCCGGGCCCGCCCGCAGGCAACTACTCGGGGCCGCTCGAGTAGTTGCACGCAGGTGCCGGGCCCGCCCGCGCCGGAGACTCGATTCCCATGAGCACTCCCACCGCACAGTCGAAGACGACCTCGGCCTACGTGGCGCAGGCAGCGATCGCGTTCGGCGTCAGCTTGATCGGGGCGGGCGTCGGCATCCTCTACCTACCGCTGGACGTGTGGCAGCGCGGCTTCCTGGCGATGTCGGTGCTGTTCCTGGTGACCAGCTCCTTCACCCTCGCCAAGGTGGTCCGGGATCGGCAGGAAGCGGCCTGATCAGGCCAGGGCGCCGAAGAGCCGGGGCAGGGTGCCCTCGAAGGCCGCCCGCAGCTCGGTGAGCGGCACCGAGAACTGCCCCTGCACCTCCACCGAGTCGGAGCCCTGGTCCACCACGCCGATGCGCACCGCGGGCAGCCCGCGGGCCTCGCACATCTTGCTGAACCGGGTCTCCTCGGAGCGCGGAACGGCGACCAGCACCCGGCCCGCGGACTCGGAGAAGAGCGTGACGAACGGGTCGGCGCCCTCCGGCAGCAGCACTCGGCAGCCGGTCTCGCCCGCCAGCGCGGCCTCGACGACGGTCTGGATCAGCCCGCCCTCGGAGAGGTCGTGCGCGGCGCTGATCATGCCGTCCCGCGAGCCCGCGGTGAGCACCTCGGCCAGCAGCTGCTCGCGCGCGAAGTCGACCTGCGGCGGGACCCCGCCCAGGTGGTCGTGCACGACCTGGGACCAGATCGAGCCGTCGAACTCGTCGCGGGTCTCGCCGAGCAGGATCAGCGTCTCCCCCGGCTCGGTGCCGAGCCCGGTGGGGATGCGCCGGTGCACGTCGTCGATGACGCCGAGCACGCCGACCACCGGGGTCGGCAGGATGGCGTCCTGCCCGGTCTGGTTGTAGAAGCTGACATTGCCGCCGGTCACCGGGATGCCGAGCGCGACGCAGCCGTCCGCGAGCCCGCGCACGGCCTGCTGGAACTGCCACATGACGCCGGGGTCCTCGGGCGAGCCGAAGTTCAGGCAGTTGGTGACGGCCTTCGGGGTGGCGCCGGTGGCGGCCACGTTGCGGAACGCCTCGGCCAGCGCCAGCTGCGCGCCGGTGTACGGGTCGAGCTTGGTGTAGCGGCCGGAGGCGTCGGTGGCGAGCGCGATGCCGCGGCCGCTGGTCTCGTCGATCCGGATGACGCCCGCGTCGGCGTGCTCGGCGAGCACGGTGTTGCCGCGCACGTAGCGGTCGTACTGCTCGGTGATCCACCGGCGGCTGCACAGCTGCGGGCTGGCCAGCAGGGTGAGCAGGGTGGCGCGCAGCTCGTCCGGGGTGCCTGGCCGGGCCAGCCGGTCGGTGCCGTCGGCGATCAGCGCGTCCTGGTAGTCCGGGCGCGCGACCGGGCGCTCGTAGACCGGGCCCTCGTGCGCGACGGTGCGCGGCGGGACGTCGACCACGGTCTCGCCGTGCCACGTGACGATGAGCCGGTCGCCGTCGGTGACCTCGCCGATCACCGTGGCCAGCACGTCCCACTTGCGGCAGACGGCCATGAAGGCGTCCACGTTCTCCGGGGTCACCACCGCGCACATGCGCTCCTGGGACTCGCTGGAGAGCACCTCGGCCGGGGTCATGTCGGCCGCGCGCAGCGGCACCCGGTCCAGCTCGACCCGCATGCCGCCGTCGCCCGCCGCCGCGAGTTCCGAGGTGGCGCAGGCCAGCCCGGCGCCGCCGAGGTCCTGGATGCCGACCACCAGCTTCGCCGAGTACAGCTCGAGGCAGCACTCGATGAGCACCTTCTCGGTGAACGGGTCGCCGACCTGCACGCTCGGCAGCTTCTTGCGGCCCGCGCCGGACTCGTCGCCGGAGAAGGTGTCCGAGGCGAGCACCGAGACGCCGCCGATGCCGTCCAGCCCGGTGCGCGCGCCGAACAGAATGATCTTGTTCCCGGTGCCGGAGGCGAAGGCCAGGTGCAGGTCCTCCACCCGCATGACGCCCGCGCAGAGCGCATTCACCAGCGGATTGCCCTGGTACGAGGCGTCGAAGACGGTCTCGCCGCCGACATTCGGCAGCCCGAGCGAGTTGCCGTAGCCGCCGACCCCGCGCACGACGCCGTCCACCACGCGCCTGGTGTCCGCGGCGTCCGCGGCGCCGAAGCGCAGCTGGTCCATCACCGCGATCGGGCGCGCGCCCATGGCCATGATGTCGCGCACGATGCCGCCGACGCCGGTGGCCGCGCCCTGGTAGGGCTCCACGTAGGAGGGGTGGTTGTGGCTCTCCACCTTGAAGGTGACCGCCCAGCCGTCGCCGATGTCGACGACGCCCGCGTTCTCGCCGATGCCCGCCAGCATGGAGGCGCGCATCTCGTCGGTGGTGGTCTGGCCGAAGTAGCGCAGGTGCACCTTGGAGGACTTGTACGAGCAGTGCTCGCTCCACATCACCGAGTACATGGCGAGTTCCGCGTCGGTGGGGCGCCTGCCGAGGATCTCCCTGATGCGGGCGTACTCGTCGTCCTTGAGCCCGAGTTCGGTGTAGGGCTGCGCGGTGTCCGGGGTTGCTGCGGCTGCGCTGACGGTGTCGACCTGCGAAGTCACGGGAGTACCAGGGTCCTTTCGGGCCGAGTTCGCGATGCGAGGAATCGACTGCGAGTTTAGCCGTGGTCCGAACCGGGAATCGCACCCGCTACCCTGTGCCGCGTGAACGATCGATCGGGGGTCGCCGATTCGGCCAGCAGGCAGCGCGGGTGGCTGCTCCTCGCGATCGCCCTGTTCGCGGCCTCGGCGACGGTCTCGCTGCTGCTGCACTGGTGGGACCACTACATCGATCTGCAGGTCTACCGCAACGGCCCGCGGGTCTGGCTGGACGGCGGCGAGCTGTACGGCCCGATGCCGCCGATCGGCGACCTCGCGCTCCCCTTCACCTACCCCCCGCTGGCCGCGCTGTTCTTCGCCCCGCTGGCGCTGGTACCGCTCGGGGTGGCCGAGATCGTGGTGCTGCTCTCCTCGATCGCCAGCCTGGCGATCACGCTGTGGCTGGTGCTGATCCGGCTGCGCCCTGAGCTGGACCGGGTCACCGTGCTGGCCGCGGTGATCGCCGCGGTGGCGCTGGCACAGATGCTGGAGCCGGTGCGCCAGACCTTCGGCTTCGGCCAGATCAACCTGGTGCTGATGGCCGCGGTGGCGCTGGACTGCCTGGCGCCGAAGACCTTCTGGCCGCGCGGCATGCTGATCGGCATCGCGGTCTCGGTGAAGCTCATCCCGGCCGGCTACCTGCTCTTCTTCCTGCTGCGCCGGGACTGGAAGGCGGCGGGGACGCTGGTGGTCTCGGCGGCCGCCGCGGTCGGCGTCGGTTTCCTGTTCTTCCCGAAGGATTCGGTGCAGTACTGGTCGGAGACGCTGGCCAACACCGATCGGATCGGCCCGCCCTACTTCGCGGGCAACCAGTCGCTCAAGGGGCTCGCCTTCCGGCTCGGCGTGCCCGACGGCGCCGCCACCGCGCTCTGGCTCGGGCTCGGCGCGGTCGCGGTGGCGCTGGCCGCGCTCTGGATGCACCGGCTGCTCGCCGCGGACCGCCCGGTCGCCGCGCTGCTGGTGAACGCCGCCGCGCTGCTGCTGGTCTCGCCGGTCTCCTGGTCGCACCACTGGGTCTGGGCCGCGCCCGCGCTGCTGCTGCTCGGCGTCGCGATCGCCGAGGGCAACCGCTCGCGGCCGCTACTGCTCGGCACCGGCGCGCTCGCGCTGCTCTTCCTGGTCGGGCCGCAGTGGCTGCTGCCGCATGCCAAGGACCGCGAGCTGGAGTGGGCCTGGTGGCAGCAGGTCATCGGCAGCAGCTACGTCTGGGTGACCTTCCTGATCCTGGTCGCCGGGGTGGTCGCGGGTCAGGCCGCCGGGGTGAGAAAGGCCGCGAGCGCGGCGGCGTAGGCGGGCACGTCGGCGGCGCCCATGAACTCGCGCGCCGAGTGCATGGCCAGCTGCGGGGCGCCGACGTCGACCGTGCCGATGCCGGTGCGGGCCGCGGTGATCGGGCCGATAGTGGAGCCGCAGGGCAGGTCGGCGCGGTGCACGTAGCGCTGCAGCGGGACCCCGGCCTCGGCGCAGGCCAGCGCGAAGGCGCCGGTGCCGACGGCGTCGGTGGCGTAGCGCAGGTTCTGGTTCACCTTGAGCACCGGCCCGCCGTTCACCGCGATCCGGTGCGCGGGCTCGTGCCGGTCCGGGTAGTTGGGGTGCGTGGCGTGCGCCATGTCGCCGGAGGCGACCAGCGAGCCCGCCAGCGTCGCCAGGTACTCCGCGCGGCCGCCGCCCGTGGCGAGCACGATCCGCTCCAGCACCGCGGGCAGCAGGTCGGACTGCGCGCCGCGCTCGGACTGGCTGCCGACCTCCTCGTGGTCGAAGAGCGCGAGGACAGGCAGCGCCGCGCCCGGCTCGGCCAGCGCGGCGAGGAAGGCGGCCAGCCCGGCGTAGCAGGTGGCCTGGTTGTCCAGCCGGGGCGCGCTCACCAGGTCGCGCTCCCGGCCGACCAGGGTGCTCGGCGCGAGGTCGTGCGTCATGAGCTCCCAGCCGAGCACGTCGTCGGCGAGCACCCCGGCCTGCTCGGCCACGTACCCGACGAACGAGGCGGGCTCGGCGCCGACGCCCCAGACCCCGTTGACGTGCCGCTGCGGGTCGAGCGTGACCCCGCGGCGCTCCTCGGAGAGGTGGATGGCCAGCTGCGGCACCCGCAGGATCGGCTCGTCGATCCGCACCAGCTGCTCGCGCAGCCCGCCGCCGTCGTGGTCGCGCAGCGTGAGCCGCCCGGAGATGCCGAGGTCGCGGTCGAGCCAGGAGTTCAGCCAGGCCCCGCCGTACGGCTCCAGCCCGACCAGCTGCCAGCCCGCCGAGAGCAGGTCGGGGTGCTGCTTGACGCGCAGGTTGGGGCTGTCGGTGTGCGCGCCGACCACCCGGAACCCGGTGCCGGGGGCAATGCCCTCGGTGCTCCACGCCACCAGCGAACCGCCCCGGATCACGTAGTACCGGCCCGGCTCGCCCGCCGCCCACGGGTCGGATTCGCGCAGCGCGCGGAAGCCGTTCGCCGCCAGCTCCCGGCTCACGGTGTGGCAGACGTGGAACGGCGAGGGCGAGGCGTCGATGAAGGCGCACAGGCCGGTGGCGGTGGCGGTGGTGCTGACGACGGGCATGCCCGCGATCCTAGGCAGCGCGCGCGTCCCGCACCGGCCCAGGTGCGGCGCCGTCAAGTCCTATTGACGACACGAAATCACTTCCGCACCATTCGCACACTTCCGTCACAATTCCGGCGAAATGTCGCGCGCATTTCGTCGGATGAATCAACCGACGGTCTGCGCCACCAGATCCAGCAAACGGAGTAGTTCCGCATATCGCCGCGCCCCGATCCGGGAACGGAGTTGCTGCTCGGCCCGATACTCCTCGGCGCGCACCGCCGCGACCAGCTCGGCGCCCAGCTTGCTGAGCCCGATCAGGATGCGCCGCCGGTCGTCCTCCGCCGCCACTCGGAAGATCAGCCCCCGTTCGGCCAGCGCATCGGCGTGCCGCGTCGCCGACGAGGGCGGCAGCTGCGACTTCGCCGCCAATTCGCTCATCGTGGTGCGGCCGTCGACGGAGAGATTCGACAGCATCGACCACTGGTCCGGGGAAAGCTGGCGCGCGTACAAAGCGTCGTCGAGGTGACGCACCCAGCTCCGCTCCGCGGAACGCAACGCGCCATGCAGCGTGGAATTACCGCCCACCATGGTTTCCACAATTGTCCTGACTGCCTCGAGAATTGGAACGAGGGGAAGACTACCGAACCCGGAAAATTCGCGTGAGCGAGTGGTGTCCGCCGTGCGTCGGACAGCGCGCCGATGTCCGAAAAGTCGGCTGCGCCAGTTCAATTCGACTTCCAATACTCGAAATGCAAATTTCACCGAGAGGATTCGGTGCGCACTCGGGGCCCCGCGGAAACGCCACCGGCCCGGGCCGCGCGGGAGCGCGATCCGGGCCGGTGACGGAGGTCGTCGCGGGTCAGGCCGCCACGAGCGAGTCGAGGACCGAGAGGAAGAGCCCGAGCCCGTCGTCGCTGGGGCCGGTGAGCGCCTCGGTCGCGTGCTCCGGGTGCGGCATGAGCCCGACCACCCTGCCGTTCGCCGAGGAGATCCCGGCGATGCCGCGCTGCGAGCCGTTCGGGTTGTCGCCGGAGTAGCGGAAGACCACCCGGCCCTCGCCCTCCAGCTGGTCCAGCACCTCGGGCGAGGCCTGGAACCGACCCTCGCCGGACTTGAGCGGGATCAGCAGCTGCGCGCCCGGCTCGAACCGGGTGGTCCACGCGGTGGCGGTGGACTCGACGGTCAGCCACTCGTCGCGGCAGACGAAGTGCAGCCCGTCGTTGCGGGTGAGCGCGCCGGGCAGCAGCCCGGCCTCGCACAGCACCTGGAAGCCGTTGCAGATGCCGAGCACCGGGAGGCCGTTGGCCGCGGCGCGGACGACCTCGCCCATCACCGGGGCGAACCGGGCGATGGCGCCCGCGCGCAGGTAGTCGCCGTAGGAGAAGCCGCCGGGCACGATCACCGCGTCGACCTGTTTCAGGTCGGCATCGGCGTGCCACAGGTTCACCGCCTCGGCGCCGGAGAGCCGGACCGCGCGGGCCGCGTCGACGTCGTCGAGCGTGCCGGGAAAGGTGATGACCCCGATGCGCGCGCTCATGACAGCCGGACGACCTTCCACTCCTCGATGACGGTGTTGGCGAGCAGCGATTCGGCGATCTGCTCGAGCTCGGCGTCGCTCACCGAGTCCTCGACCTCGAGCTCGAAGCGCTTGCCCTGCCGCACATCGGCGACTCCGGCGAATCCCAGGCGGGGAAGCGCACCGACGATGGCCTGACCCTGCGGATCCAGGATCTCGGCCTTCGGCATCACCTCGACCACGACTCGTGCCACGCGTTTTCTCCTCGGGAGAGTTCGGGGGTTTACCGGCACAGCGTAGTCGCGGCGGGCGCGGGCGACCCGAGAGGGGGTGCGAGATCACAGCCGGTCACGCCCGGTCACCGGCGACTAGCATCGCCGCATGCGCATAGCTCACTTCGGACACTCCTGCCTCCTCGTCGAGCTGCACGGCACGAAGGTGCTCTTCGATCCAGGCACCTTCGCGCACGGTTTCGAGGGCATCACCGGGCTCGACGCCATCGCCGTCACCCACCAGCACCCCGACCACATCGACGGCGACCGGATCGGCGCGCTCCTCGACGCCAACCCCAGCGCCCGGCTGCTCTCCGACCCGCAGACCGCCGAGCTGCGGCCGGAGCCGTGGGAGGCGGTGCACGCCGGGCAGGTGCTCACCGTCGGCGGGGTCACCGTCACCGGCGGCGGGGGCAGGCACGCGGTGATCCACCCCGAGCTCCCGGTGATCGACAACACCGTCTACCAACTCGGCACCCCCACCGAGCCCGCGCAGCTGGTGCACCCCGGCGATTCGCTCTGGGTGCCGCCGAGCCCGGTCGGGGTGCTGGCGATCCCGGCGGCGGCGCCGTGGATGCGGATCAGCGAGGCGGTGGATTATCTGCGCGCGGTGCGGCCGCGGGTCGCGGTGCCGATCCACTACGGGATCGTGGCGCCGGAGGCGCGGGGGATCTACTTCGGGCGGCTCACCGAAATGGGGCCGGAGGGGACGGAGTTCTCGCTCGTCGAGCACGAGGACAGCAGGGAGTTCCCCCATTGATCAGCGGCACACCTACGCAATTCGGCGGCCACTGGACAAAAAGCGAATTGCACGTGCATCGGTAATTGCGCCGCCAATTCCTCGGGGCAGACATGGAGCCGCCCCGCGCCGAGTACCGGCTCGGGGCGGGGCGGCTGGTCAGCGCGGTTCTAGATCTCCGGCGCGCTCGCGCTCAGGGTGTCCAGCAGGGTCGTGATCAGTTCGAGCAGGGTCTCGAGCATCGTGCTTCCCTTTCTGTCAGTTTCTTGCTTCCGGATACCTCACTAGCAGAATTGCACCGATCCGCGGCTTTGCAAACACCCTCGGGCAAAGAATTTTTCGGATTTCTTTTCGACACCCGAGACTTCTACAACCCAATAGGGAAAACCCGACCGAAACAATAGAAATCAGCGGGAAGCCGGGTTGCCGGTGTCGTTCCGATGATTTGCCGGACGGCGATGCGGAGCGATCCGGACACATCGATCCGGTATCGCTGGATCACCCGGGAACACCGGACGCGAGTTCGAATCCGCCCGCCGTTCAGGGGGCTCGACATACTCGGCGTTCGCAAGAAGACCGCGAAACGGACCGATCAGTCGGTCACGCTGCGCGTGTCGCGACGCCGTACGGCTCCCACCGGTACACCTGCCCCACCGCCCCGTGGTAGAGCGCCAGGTCGACAGCGTCCAGCACCGCCTGCCGCGGCCCGGAGCGCCCCAGCTGCGCCCCGGAGATCGCCAGCCGCACCACCCCGCCCCGCTTGGCGGTCTTGGCCGCCCCGAGCACCAGCGCCCGGCACCACCACGGCTCGGTGCGGAACCCCTCCCCGATCCCGTACACCCTGGCCCGCTGCGCCATGTTCCGCTCCAGGTCGACCATCGAGGTCAGCCCGAGCGCCAGCCGGAACCCGACGTCGGGCAGCGCGTCGACGGCACCGGTCGAGGCGCTCCAGCGCGGCGCGGCGAAGAGCCGGGTGCGCAGCCCGACCCGCTCCATCACCCGGTCGGCCGCCATCAACCGCAGCCGCGCCTCGTGCCTCGGCAGCGCCGCGAACTCGGCCCGCCTGCGCTTGGTCGCGGCCTGGTCGTAGCCGTGCAGCACGATCGCGTCGCCGCCGCTGCGCCGCCCGCGCAGCCAGGCCAGCGTGGCCGGGTCCGCGGTGAGCTTGTACCCGCCCTTGAGCCGCGGCGCGACGAGCAGCGACAGCGGGATCCCGCGGTCGTCCATCTCGCCCGCGAACTCGATCGCGGCGTCCCGGGTGGTGTCCCGGATTCCGGAAACGGAGACGATCAGCTCGGCAGTCATACCGAAACGATGGCAGGGCGACATGTCCGCGGCGTGCAGCCGGGATGACGCCGAGACCAACTATGCAGGCGCGACCTTGCCGAGCCCGACGGTGTCCAGCACCCAGGCGTACTCGAAGGCGACTTCCTTCCACTTCTCGTAGCGCCCGCTGACCCCGCCGTGGCCCGCGCTCATCTCGGTCTTGAGCAGCAGCGGGGCGTCGCCGGTGGCGACCGCGCGCAGCCGCGCCACCCACTTGGCGGGCTCCACGTACAGCACCCTGGTGTCGTTCAGGCTGGTGATGGCGAGAATCGCCGGGTACGCCTTGGCCTCGACGTTCTCGTACGGCGAGTAGGACTTCATGTAGGCGTAGACCTCGGGGTCGGCGAGCGGGTTGCCCCACTCGTCCCACTCGATCACCGTGAGCGGGAGCGAGGGGTCGAGGATCGAGGTCAGCGGGTCGACGAAGGGGACGTTGGCGAGGATGCCCGCGAAGAGCTCAGGCGCCAGGTTGGCGACCGCGCCGACCAGCAGCCCGCCCGCGCTGCCGCCGTCCGCGATCAACCGATCCGGGCTGGTGCGGCCGGTATCGATGAGGTGCCGGGCGGCGGCGACGAAATCGGTGAAGGTGTTCTTCTTCCGCAGCGTCTTGCCGTTCTCGTACCAGAGCCGGCCCATCTCGCCGCCGCCGCGCACGTGCGCCACCGCGAAGACCATGCCACGGTCGAGCAGCGAGAGCCGGGAGACCGAGAAGCCGGGGTCGATGCTGGCCTCGTAGGAGCCGTAGCCGTAGAGCAGCAGCGGCGCCGCGGCGCCGGCGGGGACCGCGTCCTTTCGCCAGACCAGCGAGATCGGGATGCGGGTTCCGTCCTCGGCGACCGCCCAGTCCCGGCTCTGCTCGTAGCGCTCGGGGTCGTACCCGCCGAGCACCGGCTGCTCCTTGCGCAGCAGCAGCTCGCCGGTGTCGGGGGCGTAGTCGTAGACCCGGGTCGGGGTGGTGAACGAGGTGAGGCCGATGCGCAGCGTCGGCTGCTCCCACTCCGGGTTGGCGCCGAGCCCGACCGCGAAGAGCGGCAGGTCGATCTCGAGTTCGCGGCGCTCGCCGTAGCCGTCGGCGGTGAGCGGCCAGACCGCGAGCCTGCTCAGCGCCTCGCGGCGGTAGCCGAGGACCAGGTGGTCGGCGAAGGCGTCGACGTCCTCCAACCGGACGTCGTCGCGGTGCTCGATGAGCAGGGTGAGCGCGGCGGGGTCGGCGACCGGCGCCTCGGCGAGCACGAAGTTCTCCGCCTTGACGCCGTCCACCACGTCGTTGTGCAGCACCAGGAAGCGGTCCTCGCCCGCGACCACGGCGTGCTCGACGCTGTACTCCACGCCCTCGCGGCGCGGCAGGATCACCCGGAACTCGCCCTCCGGGTCGGCCGACTCCAGCATCCAGCCCTCGCTGGTGATCTTGGAGGCGACCCAGATCAGCAGGTACTTCTCCGAGCGGGTGGTGCCGATGCTCACCCAGTACCGCTCGTCCGGCTCGTGGAAGACCTTGGCGTCGTCCGCGGCGGCGGTGCCGAGCCGGTGCCGCCAGACGGTGTCGGGGCGCCAGGAGTCGTCGACGGTCTGGTAGAAGACGTGCGTGCCGTCCAGCGACCAGGTGGCGCCGGGCGCGGTGCCCGGGATCTCGTCGCCGAGCTGCTCGCCGGTGCGCAGGTCGAGGAAGCGCAGCAGGTAGCGCTCGTCGCCGACGGTGTCGGTGGAGTAGGCGAGTAGGGTGCCGTCGTTGCTCACCGAGAAGGCGCCGAGCGCGAAGAAGTCGTGGCCCTCGGCCAGCACATTGCTGTCCAGCAGCACCTGCTCGCCCTGGATCTCGCTGCCGACCTCCAGCTCCGGCGGGGTCCAGGCGTCGAGCCCCTCGGCCGCCGGGTCGACTGGGCAGCGGCAGTGCACGCCGTACTGCTTGCCCTCGAAGCTGCGCGAGTAGTACCAGTACTGGCCGAGCCGGGTCGGGACCGAGAGGTCGGTCTCCTGGGTGCGGCCCTTGATCTCGTCGAAGATGGCGGTGCGCAGCTCGGCCAGGTGCGCGGTGTTCGCCTCGGTGTAGGCGTTCTCCGCCTCCAGGTAGGCGATCACCTCGGGGTCGTCCTTGGCGCGCAGCCACTCGTACTCGTCGATCACGACATCGCCGTGCTGCACGCGCTCGGTCGGCACGGTCTTCGCGACGGGGGGCGGCACACTCTCGACAGACATGCGCACCACCCTACTGTCGCGCGGTCGTCGCGCCGTCGTCGTCCGGGACACCCGCGCCCGGCCTGCCTGCGCTTCGCCGATCCCGCGGGCCCGGCCTCCATTACGCTCACCGCATGGTTCCCGCGGCACGCCCCCGTCCGGCCGGTGTGCTGGCAGCCCTGCTCATCGCGGTCGCCGCGCTGACCGGCGGCGCGGCCGTGCCCGCGGCGGCCTGTGCCTGCGGCGCCGTCGCGGGGACCGGCGAGGCCGCCACGGTGAACAACGAAGTGGCGCTGGTGCACTGGGACGGCGCGCGGCAGACCATCCTCATGCAGCTCGCGCTGCGCGCCGACGGCGACCGCGCCGCGCTCGTCGTCCCGACCCCGGCCCCCGCCACGGTGAGCGCGGGCTCGGCGGAGACCTTCGCCGAGCTGGAGCGGCACACCGCGCCGGAGATCGTCACCGAGCGGGACTTCTTCGGCTCCGCCGGCCTGGACGGGCTGAGCTCGGGCGCCGCGCCCGGCGCGGGGCCGACCGTGCTGAACCAGGTGACGCTGGGCCCGCTGGAGGCGACCACGCTCGCGGGCGGCGGCCTCGACGGCGTGCGGAACTGGCTGCGCGACAACGGGTACCGCATGCGCCCCGAAGTGGTCGAGACGCTGGCGCCGTACTTGGCGGAGGGGTGGTCCTTCGTGGCCATCAAGCTCACCGGCGCGGACGGGCTGGACGGCGAGCTCGACCCGGTGCGGCTCACCTTCGACGCCGCCGCCCCGGTCTACCCCATGCGCATGTCGTCGGCGGCGACGCTGCCGCAGTCGGTGCGGCTCTACGTGCTCGGCGAGCACCGGGTGCGCCGCGCCGACCCGGACGTCCCGCGCCAGTTCACCGAGGTGGAGTTCGCCGGGCGGCTCGGCGAGACCGCCGACCCGCTGCTCCGCGAGCTGACCGCGAACGGCACCGACTACCTCACCGAGCTCGCCGTCTCGATCGCCGAACCGGCCCGCATCAGCAGCGATTTCACCTTCGCCGACGCGGACTCCGACGCCGAGCACCGCGAGCGGATCACCCGCACCGAGCAGGTGCAGGTGCTCGGCTTCCCGGCCGGGCCGGTGATCCTCGGCGCCGCGCTGCTGGCCGCGACGCTGGTGGTGATCGCGGTGATCCGGGTCTTCCGCAGGACCTAGCTCCTGGACAGCGCCCCGCGGATGGAACCGGCGAGGTAGTCCAGGTCGGCGCGGGGCGGGGAGGTGGCCCTCGCCCGCAGCCCGAACCCGTCGCCGGGGGTGCGCGGGATGACGTGCAGGTGCACGTGGAAGACCTCTTGGCCCGCGGTCACCCCGTCGGCCAGGAAGAAGTTCACCCCGTCGCACCCGACCTCGCTCTCCCGCAGCGCCGCCGCGAGCTGCTGCCCCACCTGGAACAGCTTGCCGCCGAGCGCCGGGTCGAGCTCCGCGAGGTTGCGCGCCACCACCTTCGGCACCACCAGCAGGTGCCCGGGGGTGACCGGGCGGATGTCCATGAAGGCGAGCACATCGGGGTCGTCGTACACCACGCTGGCCGGGGCCCGGCCCGCGATGATGTCGGCGAAGATCGTGTACGGGTTCACGGCACCACTATCGCGCAGCGCGAACCGGCGCCGCGCACGCACCGCGCGCCACCGGACCGCGAGCACCGCGCGGTCGAGCAGCGCGCAGCGCGGCCGCGCCGTGCTCAGAGGATCGGCGCCGGGGTGTAGCGGGCGGCGTCCGGGTAGCGCCCCACCAACTCCTCGACCGCGGCGATCACGGCACCCGTCTGCGCGTCGGCGGCGCCGATGAAGGCCGACTTGTCGGCGAGCGCGGCGTCCAGCGCACCGCGGTCGAGCGGCAGCCGGTCGTCGGCGGCGAGCCGGTCCAGCAGGTCGGGCTCGCGCCCCTGCTCGCGCATGGCCAGCGCCACCGCGACCGCGTGCTCCTTGATGACCTCGTGCGCCGTCTCCCGCCCGACCCCGGCGCGCACCGCCGCCATCAGGATCCGGGTGGTGGCCAGGAACGGCAGGTAGCGGTCGAGTTCCCGGGAGACCACCGCCGGGTAGGCGCCGAACTCGGCGAGCACGGTCAGGAAGGTCTCCATCATGCCGTCGATGGCGAAGAAGGCGTCCGGCAGCGCGACCCGGCGCACCACCGAGCAGAAGACGTCGCCCTCGTTCCACTGCGCGCCCGCCAGCTCGGCCGCCATCGAGGCGTACCCGCGCAGCACCACCTGCAGCCCGTTCACCCGCTCGCAGGAGCGCGTGTTCATCTTGTGCGGCATGGCCGAGCTGCCCACCTGCCCCGGCTGGAACCCCTCGGTGACCAGCTCGTGCCCGGCCATCAGCCGCACGGTGTGCGCGAACGAGGACGGCGCGGCCCCGACCTGCACCAGCGCGGAGAGCACGTCGTGGTCGAGCGAGCGCGGGTACACCTGCCCGACGCTGGTGAGCACGGTGCCGAAGCCCAGGTGCGTGGCGATCTGGCGCTCCAGCCTCGCCAGCTTCTCCGGGTCGCCGCCGAGCAGGTCGAGCATGTCCTGCGCGGTGCCCATCGGGCCCTTGATCCCGCGCAGCGGGTAGCGGTCGATCAGCTCGCGCAGCCGGGTGAGCGCGATCAGCAGCTCGTCGGCGGCCGAGGCGAAGCGCTTGCCCAGCGTGGTGGCCTGCGCGGCGACATTGTGCGAGCGCCCGGCCATGACCAGGGCGCGGTACTCGGCGGCGCGCTCGGCCAGCCGGGCCGCGACCGCGACGCCGTGCGCGTGCACGTGCTCCAGCGAGAGCCGCAGCTGCAGCTGCTCCACGTTCTCGGTGAGGTCGCGGCTGGTCATGCCCTTGTGCACGTGCTCGTGGCCCGCGAGTGCGTTGAACTCCTCGATCCTGGCCTTGACGTCGTGCCTGGTCACGCGCTCGCGCGCGGCGATCGAGCCGAGGTCGACCCGGTCGATGACGCGCTCGTAGTCGGCGACCACCTCGGCGGGCACGTCGACGCCGAGCTCGGACTGCGCGCGCAGCACCTCCAGCCAGAGCCTGCGCTCCAGCACGATCTTGTTCTCCGGCGACCACAGCCGCACCAGCTCGGGCCCGGCGTAGCGGGTCGCGAGCACGTTGGGCACCCGGCCGGGCGCGGTGTTCTCGGGTGCGGGGGCGGTCTCGGCAGTGGTCACGTCCGGTCAGTCTAGTGACCGGAGCCGATCGGGCTGCTGGGACGTCGCCGGGGCGACGATGTCGATCACCTCGAGCAGTGCGCCGCGGGCGGCCCGGCGCGGCTCCGGGTTCATCTCGCCGAGCGCGGCGACCACCGCGCCGTCCACCACCGCAACCAGCCTGCGCAGCTGCTCCTGCCTGACCACCCGGTCGGAGCGGCGCAGCACGTCGGCGAGCAGCTCGTCGAGCTGCTGGCGTAGTCGGAGCTGCACGCCGCGTAGCTCGGGGTGCCTGGCGGAGGCGACCGAGCGCTCGTAGCGGGCGATCAGCCTGCCGCGCGCGCCGTCGTCGGTGCCCTCCGGCCCGATCAGCAGGTCGAGCACCAGGTCGACGGTCGCCTCGGCGCCCCGGCGGCGGTGGCTCACCTCGCCGACCCGCCTGCGCATGCCGTCCACTTCGGCATTGCCCGCGAACTCGACCGCGCGCGCGATCAGGTCTTCGAGCGATTCGAAGTAGTACGTCGTCGATGCCAGTGGCAGGTCGGCGCGGGTTGCGACCGATCGATGCCGCACCGCCTCGAAACCGCCCTCGAGCAGGAGCTCCGCGGCGGCTGCAACCAGAGCCTGGCGACGCCGTTCGCCTTTCGGGGTCGTCGCGGTTATCACCGTGCCATCGTGCCAGTCGTCATCAATACATCCGTGCGAAATCGAAAGAGGAAGAACACAGTTACCCGATTTTTACCCAATAACGCCGCCCGCGGTGCGGTACTGCGCAAAGTTGTTGCGAGTCAGCTACTTCGGACATTGCTGCCGAGACACGGTGTTTCAGCCCGCCAGGTAGGGGCCGAGCCGGGCCAGCGCCTCCTCGATCTCGGCGGTGGCGCCGGCGAACGAGAAGCGAACGGTGCGGTGGCCGCGGGCGGTGTCGAAATCGAGGCCGGGCGCCAGCGCGACGCCGGTGTGCGCGAGCACGTCGGCGCACCAGGAGAGCGAGTCGCGGGTGCGGTGGCCGATGTCGGCGTAGGCGTAGAAGGCGCCGTCGGCCGGGGCCAGGTCGGTGATCCCGATCTTCGGCAACCCCTCGAGCAGCAGTTTCCGGTTCACCGCGTAGCGCCGCACGTGGCCGTCCAGCTCCTGCTTCGCCTCCGCGCCGAAGGCGTGCAGCGCCGCGTACTGCGAAATCGCGGGCGGGCAGACCGTCATGTTCGAGGCCAGCCGCTGCAGCGCGGGGCGCAGCCCGGCCGGGGCGAGCATCCAGCCGAGCCGCCAGCCGGTCATGGAGAAGTACTTCGACACCGAGCCGATCACCACCGCCTCGCGCGAGCTCTCCCAGGCCGACGAGGTGCCGCCGATGCTGTCGGCGTAGGTGATGCCGTGGTAGATCTCGTCCGAGATCAGCAGGGTGCCGTTGGTTTCGCACCAGCGGGCGAGCGCGGCCAGCTCGGCCGGGTCGATCATGGTGCCGGTGGGGTTGGCCGGGCTGGCGACGACCAGCCCGGCGGGCGGGGTCGGCAGCGCCTCCAGCATGGCGACGGTCGGCTGGAACCTGGTCTGCTCGCCGCAGTCCAGCTCCAGCACCCGGCAGCCGAGCGCGGTGAGGGTGTTGCGGTAGGCGGGGTAGCCGGGGCGGGCCACCACCACGGTGTCGCCCTGGTCGAAGGCGGCCAGGAAGAGCAGGGTGAAGGCGCCGGAGGAGCCGGTGGTGACCACGACGTCGTCCGGGTCGACGGGGTAGCCGTAGGTGGCGGTGTGGTGCTCGGCGATGGCGGTGCGCAGCGGCAGGATGCCGAAGGTCTCGGTGTAGCCGAGCAGCTCGGCGTCGAGCGCGGCGCGGGTGGCGCGCAGGACCGGCGCCGGGGCCGGGGTCGACGGCTGCCCCGCGGCCAGGACCAGCACGTCCCCGTGGCTGCGGGCGCGCGCGGCGGCTGCCTTCCACACGTCCATGACGTAGAAAGGGGGGATGGTCGACCGGCGCGATTGCATGGACACCCGACCGACGGTAGAGCACCCGTCGGTCGGTAGCCGGGGTTATGGTCGGCGCAATGGACGATGAGGCGCGCCGCCCCCGCCTCGACCGCGCCGGGGGCACCGGGGGAACCGTGATCGTCCCGTCGGACTGGCGGGCGCGGTGGCGGCGCGGAAAGCCGGAGTCGGCGGGGAACGGTGCCGGGGATCCGGCCGACAACGGCGACGCGAGCGGCGCCGTCCGCGGCGACTCGGGCGCGGACGAGGCGCGCCCGGCCCGCGACGCGGCGGAGCACGGCGCGACCGACGCGGACGAGCGCGGCGCGACCGATGAAGCGGAGCGCGGGCAGATCAGCGCGGACGAGCGCGACAACTCCGGCGCGGCAGACCACGGCCGGGCCGGAGCGGCGGAGCACGGTGACGGGCCCGACGCTGCGAAGCCTGCCGACGACGCCGCGGGTGACGACCTTGCGGATCCCGACGAGACCGGAACGGCCCCCCGCCCGTCCGGGCTCCGCGCCCGCGACCCGCGCGCGTGGGCGGGCTGGTCCACCCTGGAAACCTTGCGGCACGACGCCGCCGCCACCCTCCGCGAGGCACCCACCCCGCGCGAACTCTGGCACCGCCGCCCCACCAGGGACGAGCTGCTCACCCACGCCAAGAACAATCGCTACCTGATCGCGGGGCTCCTCGTGGTCGTCGCCTTCGCCGCGAGCGACACCGCGAACCCCGGCGCCATCGTGAACCGCCCGCTCGCCGCGGGCGAGTACCAGCGCGTCGCCTTCGCCCACCCCCCGCAGGTCCAGACCACAACCCCCTCGGTCCGCAGGCTGCTCGACGCCATCGCCAACGGCGAACGCCTACGCGAACAGGCGGTGGTCGCCGCCGCCGCCCGCGCCACCCTGGAGCGCGCCCGCGCCGAGGCCGCCGCGGCCGCCGCGGGCGAGCCGGTCCCCTGGCTCACCACCGGCGTCGCCCCGGTCCCCGGCAGCACCCCCGGCTCGGTCATCCCCGGCCCCGGCGGCATCGTCCTGCCCGCCCGCGGCCTCTTCACCAGCGGCTTCGGCTCTCGCTGGGGCACCATGCACCAGGGCATCGACATCGCGGGCCCAATCGGCTCCCCGATCTACGCCGTCGCCAACGGCACCGTCATCGACGCGGGCCCGGCCCAGGGCTTCGGCCTCTGGGTGCGAATCCGGCACGACGACGGCACCATCTCCGTCTACGGCCACATGTACGACTTCTTCGTCTCGGTCGGCGAGCGGGTGCCAGCGGGCATGCAGATCGCCCGCATCGGCAACCGCGGCGACTCCACCGGCCCGCACCTGCACTTCGAGGTGATCGAGGGCGGGCAGCACGTCGACCCGCAGCGCTGGTTCGCGCTGCGCGGCCTCAGCTTGAACTGAGCGAGATCCGGTCCTGCACCGCCGCCAGCCCGATATCCGAGCGGTAGTGGCTGCCCGGCAGCTTGATCGAGCCGATCCGCGCGTACGCCTGCGCCCGCGCACCGGCCAGGTCGGCGCCGGTGCCGACCACGCTCAGCACCCGCCCGCCCGCCGAGACCAGCGCGCCGTCGCGCAGCGCGGTCCCGGCGTGCAGCACGGCGGCCTCGCCCGCGGCGGAGTCACCGGCGCCGGTGATCACATCGCCGAGCCGCGGCCGCGCCGGGTAGTTCTCGGCGGCGACCACAACGGTCACCGCGGCGCCGTCGGCCCAGCGCGGCGCGGGCACCTCCGCCAGCCGGCCGGTCGCCGTCGCGTGCAGCAGCTCGCCGAGCGGGCTGTCCAGCAGCGCCAGCACCGCCTGCGTCTCCGGATCGCCGAAGCGGCAGTTGAACTCGACCACCGCCGGGCCCGCCGCGCCCATCGCGAGCCCCGCGTAGAGCAGCCCGGAGAAGCTCGCGTCCCGGCGGACCAGCTCGGCGGCGACCGGCTCGACCACGTCGCGCACGATCTCCGCCACCGCGGCCTCGGGCAGCCAGGGCAGCGGGGTGTAGGCGCCCATGCCGCCGGTGTTCGGCCCGCTGTCCCCGTCGCCGACCCGCTTGTGGTCCTGCGCGGGCAGCAGCGGCACCACCGTCTCCCCGTCGACCAGGCAGAACAGCGATACCTCCGGCCCGTCCAGGAACGACTCGAGCAGCACCGGGTGCCCCTGCTCCAGCAGCTCGGCGGCGTGGTCGCGGGCGGCGGAGCGCTCCGGCGTCACCACGACGCCCTTGCCCGCGGCCAGCCCGTCGTCCTTGACCACCCAGGTGGGGCCGAAGCGGTCCAGCGCGGCGTCCAGGTCGGCGGGGTTGTCCACCACCTCGCTGTGCGCGGTGCGCACCCCCGCGGCTGCCATGACGTCCTTGGCGAAGGCCTTGGAGCCCTCGATCCGCGCGGCCGCGGCCGATGGGCCGAAGCAGGCGATCCCGGCCGCCCGCACCGCGTCGGCGACGCCGAGTACCAGCGGCACCTCGGGGCCGATCACCACCAGGTCGGCGCCGACCTCGCGGGCCAGCGCCGCGACCGCCTCCCCGGATGTCGGGTCGACCGGCCGCAGCTCGGCGTGCTGGGCGATGCCCGCGTTGCCTGGCGCGGCGACGACCGCCGTCACCGAGGGGTCCCGGCGCAGGGCGAGGACGAGGGCGTGTTCACGGGCTCCGGAACCGATGACGAGTGCGCGCACGCGCAACAGAGTAGAGGACGAAGGTGTCCTGCCCGCCGCGGCTGCGCAGGCATAGTGGAGGGGCGGCGCCACCGCGCCGCGGTACGACCGGGACGGGGAGATCCGATGGGCTTGATCGACGGAATCATGGGCAACGCGGGCAGCGTGGATCCCGCGCGCGCACAACAGGAGTACGGGCGGCTGCTCGGCAACGGCGAGCAGATCTAC
This sequence comes from Nocardia sp. NPDC057353, assembly GCF_042667085.1. Taxonomy (NCBI): domain Bacteria; kingdom Bacillati; phylum Actinomycetota; class Actinomycetes; order Mycobacteriales; family Nocardiaceae; genus Nocardia; species Nocardia sp. NPDC057353. The sequence continues at coordinate 27,063 of NZ_JBHVAK010000011.1, read as the reverse complement.
TCGGCCTACATCCTGGTGCGGGACGCCATGCTCTTCACCAACCGCAGGCTGATCCTGGTCGACAAGCAGGGGCTCTCCGGCCGCAAGGTGAGCTACCACAGCGTGCCGTACCGCTCGATCACGCACTTCGCCGTGGAGACCGCGGGCACCTTCGATCTCGACGCCGAACTGGTGATCTGGATCTCCGGCGCGCACGAGCCGCTGCAGAAGAAGTTCAACCGCCAGGTCGACATCTACGAGGTGCAGGGCGTCCTGTCGCACTTCGTCGGGGTCTGACTACGCTGCGGACATGGCTTCCGTATTCAGCGCGATCATCGCGGGCGACCTGCCGGGACGCTTCGTCTGGGAGGACGACGAGTTCGTCGGTTTCCTGACCATCGCGCCGGTCACCCAGGGCCACGTCCTGGTGGTGCCGCGCAAGGAGATCGACCAGTGGCAGGACGTCGAGGCCGACGTCTTCGCCCGGCTCACCGGGGTCGCGCAGACCGTCGGCAAGGCCGTGCGCGCGGCGTTCGACGCGCCGCGCGCGGGCCTGCTGATCGCCGGGCTGGAGGTGCCGCACCTGCACGTGCACGTCTTCCCGGCCTACGAGATGGGCAACTTCGACATCTCCGGCGCCGACCCGAGCCCGAGCGCCGAGTCGCTGGACGAGGCGCAGGCGAAGATCAAGGCCGCGCTGCGCGACCTCGGCTTCTCCGACAACGTCCCGGACTGACCGCTACCCGCGCACTCGCTGCTCCACCGCGTGCAGCAGCGAGTGCAGCGAGCGGTCGCGGGTCAGCTTGGCGTCCAGCGCCACGTTGATCGCCCCGCGGAACAGCGCGTACGGCTCCCAGCCCGCGGGCGCGATGGTGCGCGGCGCCCGCCGCTCGATGCCGTCCGCGATCACGCGCGCCGCCGCTTCGCCGCTGATCCTGACGTTCAGCGGCCAGGGAAGCAGCGCCTCCACCCGGCGGCCCAGGTCGTCGTTGTCCAGCGTCTCGTGCGTCATGGCGGTCTCGACGATGCCGAAGTAGGCGACGCCCGCGGTGGCGCCGTGCGCGGCCAGCTCGACCCGCAGCGCCCGGCCCAGCTGCTCAACGGCCGCCTTGCTGATCATGTACGGCGACCCGGCCATGCCCGGCGCGAAGGCCGCGCAGGAGGAAACGACCACCACGTGCCCGCGGCTCGCCACGATGGCGTCCAGCGCGGGCTTGACGGTGTTGAACGCGCCGGTCAGGTTCACCCCGAGCACGGTGTCGAAGACCGCCGGGTCCATGGTGCGCAGCGTCGCCGGCTTCGGCACGATGCCCGCGTTCGCGACCACCACATCCAGCCCGCCGAACCGCTCCACCACCCGCTCGACCACGTCGGCCATGGCCGCCCGGTCGGTGACGTCGGCGCCGAAGGCGGCGGCCCTGCTGCCGAGCGCGGCGGCCGCGGCCTTGGCCCCGACCTCGTCCACGTCGGCCAGCGCGACGACCGCGCCGCGCCGGTGCAGCACCGTGGCCAGCTCGCGCCCGATGCCCTGCGCCGCACCGGTGATCAGGACGACCCGGTCGCGAACCCGGTAATCGGGCTCGGTGACCCGGAACAGTGCGCGGATCATGCGCTCACCTCGTAGGAGTCGATGTCGAAACGGCTGGTGCGGCGGCGGTATTCGAAGCTCCAGTTCGGGTAGAGCCCGGAGTTCGCGCCGTCCGCGGTGGTGTAGTAGCTGTCGCAGCCGCCGGTCAGCCAGACCGTGTCGGCGCTGCGCTTGCGCATCTCGGCCAGGAACTCGGTCTGCACCTCGGGCCGCAGCTCCACCCGGCGCGCGCCCTCGCGCCGCGCGGTGCGCAGCGCGTCGACGATGTAGCCGATCTGCGACTCGATCATGAAGACCGCGGACTGGTTGCCCGCCGCCCCGAACGGCCCGAGCGTGCTGAAGAAGTTCGGGAACCCGGCGACCGCGATCCCGAGGTAGCTCTGCGGCTCCTCCAGGTAGAGCTCGGCGATACTGCGCCCGTCCCGGCCGATGTACCTGCTGTACACGCTGGGCGTCGGAGTGAAGCCGGTGCCGTAGACGATGGTGTCGATGGGTCGCTCGGTGCCGTCGCGCAGCAGGATCGAGCGCGACCGCACCTCGGCGATGCCCGCGGTCACCACCTCGACGTTCGGCGCGGCGAGCGCCGGGAAGTAGGCGTCGGAGAAGATGGCGCGCTTGCAGCCGATCATGTAGTCCGGCGTCACCCTGGCGCGCAGCTCCGGGTCGGCGATCTGCCTGCGCAGCTGGAACCGGCCGAGCGCCTCGTAGAGGTGCCGGAACCGCTTGTCCACCAGGGAGACCAGCCCGAACCCCTCGATGGCGGTGTACCAGCCCGCGCGGATCGCCTGCCGCACCAGCGGCACCTTGCGCAGCAGCAGCCGCTCGGCGCCGAGCGTCGGGCGGTCCATGCGCGGGACGATCCACGGCGCCGAGCGCTGGAACACCGTCAGCTTGGCCACCTTCGGCTGGATCTCCGGCACGAACTGCACCGCGGAGGCGCCGGTGCCGATCACCGCCACCCGCTCGCCGGTGAGGTCGTGGTCGTGGTCCCAGTGCAGCGAGTGGAAGGCCTTGCCCTCGAAGGTCTCCAGCCCCGGCAGGTTCGGGTACTTGGCCTCGGCGAAGACGCCCGCCGCGGAGATCAGGAAGTCGGCGGTGCGCTGCCCGCGCGAGGTCTCCACCCGCCAGAGCGCGGCCTCCTCGTCCCAGCGCGCGTCCCGCAGCTCGGTGCGGAACTCGATGTGCCGCAGCACGTCGTGCTGCTCCGCGACCCGGCGCAGGTAGGCCAGGATCTCCGGCTGCCTGCCGTAGGTGCGCGACCAGTCCGGGTTCGGCGCGAAGGAGTAGCTGTACAGGTGCGAGGGCACGTCGCAGGCGGCACCCGGGTAGGTGTTGGCCTGCCAGGTCCCGCCGAGCTCGGCGGCGCGCTCCAGGACGGCGAGGTCGTCGAAGCCCGCCTCGCGCAGCTTGATCGCGAGGCCGATGCCGCCGAAGCCCGCACCGACGATCAGCACGTGGTTGTGTTCCATCGGTTTCCTCTCAGCAGTCGAGCACCAAGGTGTCGCCCGCGGCGCGCGAGACACAGGGGCGCATTCGGTCGGGCCTGGCCAGCGCGGCGGGCACCCGGTCGCGGTGCTCGACGGCACCGGCCACCACCCTGGTCTCGCAGCTGCCGCAGAAGCCCTGCCTGCACGAGTACGGCACCTGCGGCGCCACCCGCTGGATCGCGGCCAGCGCGGTCTCGGTGGCACCCACCCGCACCGTACGGCCGGAGCGCGCCAGCGTGAGGTCGAACTCCCGCCCGCCCTCGACCGGTGCCGGGGCGAACCGCTCCGCGTGCAGCGAGCCGGTGGGGTTGATGTCGAAGGCCAGCCGCTGGGCGGCGGCCAGCATGCCGGGCGGCCCGCAGACGTACACCGCCGCGCCCGGCTCGGCCTTTTTCAGCAGCTCGGCCAGGTCCGGCGGGCCGTATTCGTCGTCCGGCCGGACCTCGGCCCCGGGCAGCTCGTCCAGGAACGGCATCCGATCCCGGCTGCTGCCCAGGTAGATCAGCTGCCCGCGGGCACCGGCCGCCCGCACCATGGGCAGGATCGGCGTGATCCCGATCCCGCCCGCCAGGAACAGGTACGACGGCGCCTCGACGAACCCGAAGGCATTGCGCGGGCCACGAATACGCACCGCCGCACCCGCCCGCAGCACCTCGTGCACCTCGCGCGAGCCACCGTCGCCCTCGGCGATGCGCCGCACCGCGATCCGGTAGCGGAAGCGGTCGCGCGGGTTGCCGCAGAGCGAGTAGCGGCGCTGCCTGCCCGACGGCAGGAAGAGCTCCAGGTGCGCGCCCGGCTTCCAGGCCGGGAGCACGCCGCCGTCCGGGGCGCGCAGCGTCAGCGCGACCACGTCGACCGCGACCTGCTCCACCGCCTCGACCACGACGTCCCGGTCGAAACCGCTGTTCCGCACCGGCTGCGGGTTGGAGAGCAGCGGTGCCACCGCGCCCGCGACGAACACCTGCTTGTAGAGGTCCATCGCGGTGCCGAGCAGCCGCAGCGCGCCGGGGGCGGTCATGAATGCGCCCTGGCCGCGGGCGAGTGCGCCAGGTAGCGCAGCGCCTTGTCCATCGGCCCGAGCTGCGACGGGTGGAAACCGGGGCGCAGGTAGCGCGGCAGCTCGGAGAAGAAGACGGTCCAGCTCGGCACCACGCCGCGCAGCGTCGCGTCGATGAACTGCGACCCCCAGAACCGGCCCTTGTCCTTGGACGGGTCCTTCCGGTACAGGTACGCCGTGGAGACGATGAAGAGCGGCAGCAGCGTCGCGCTGGCCAGCACCGCGGTGCGCGCCTTGCGGGCGTACCCGCCGTCCAGGTACATGTACGCGTCGTAGACCACGCTGCGGTGCTCGACCTCCTCGGCGCCGTGCCAGCGCACAAGGTCCAGCATGGCAGGGTGCATCCCCTTCTCGGCCAGCACGTCGGCGTTCAGCAGCCACTCCCCGATCACCGCGGTGTAGTGCTCCATCCCGGCGAAGAGCCCGAGCCGCTCCTTGAGCCACTCCTCTTTCGCGCGCCCGTCCAGCCCGTGGTCGCCGAGCAGCCGGTCGACCAGCCAGGCGATCTTGCCGATGTAGGACTCCACGTCCAGCCCGATGGACTGCAGGTGCTTGCGCGCCGCCTCGTGGCTGTTGGCGTGCGTCGTCTCCTGCCCGACGAAGCCCTGCACCTCCTCGCGCAGCCGCGGGTCGCGGATGTAGGGAAGGGCCTCGCTCAGCGCCTGCGCCATCGCCCGCTCCCCCTCCGGGAGCACCAGGTGCATGACGTTCACGATGTGGGTGGCCAGGACCTCACCCGGGATGTAGTGCAGTGGAACCGAATCGAAGTCGAACCGCACATCGCGGGCCTCGATCGCGTGCGCCTCGGCACCATGCGTCCGCGTCGTCGCGGGAGCAGCGTTGTCAGCCATGGTCCGACCGTACAGTGCAACAAAGTACATTTCAATGTTGCGGCAACAATTCAACGGAGAATGTTGCACCACCGTTCGGTTCTGCTAGCGTCGAAGGGGTGTCCGCCTCCCTCGAGAACGCCGTGACCCGTGCCGATTCCGACACCGTCGAAGCACGGATCCTCGATGCCGCGCTCACCCGCTTCCAGGCCGTCGGCGTGAAGAAGACGACGATCGAGGACGTCGCCAGGGAAGCCGGGGTCGACCGGGTCACCGTCTACCGCCGCATGGGCTCCCGCGACGACCTGGTCCAGGCCGTCGTCAGCCGCGAGGTCGGCACGGTCCTGGCCGATATCGCCGACATCGCCGAGCGCCACGACACCGTCGACGACCTGGTCGTCGACATCTTCGTCACCGTCATCGACCGCTGGCGCACCAACCCCCTCGCCCAGCGCATGCTCTCCCTGGAACCCGAGCGCGTGGTCCTGAAGCTGACCTCCGAGGGCGCGACGACTTTCGCCATGTCCATCGCCGCCACCGCCGCCGCCCTCCAGCGCGCCGCCGACCGCGGATTGTTGAGTTCGCCGGACGACCTCGTCACCCGCGCCGAAATCGTCTGCCGCATCGTGCATTCCCTGATCCTCGCCCCGCACGGGAGCCGGGACCTCTCGACCCAGGCGGACCTCGAGGAGTTCGCCCGCCGCTACCTGGTCCCGATCATCGCGGGCTGACCTGGAGTGACGATCACGATGTACGTCGCGGAGGCTGCGCGATGAGCACCGTCGCCGCGGTCGTCGCGGCGCTGACACTGGCCGGGATCGCGGTGCTCCAGGCGCTCGCCGCCGCCGGTCGCCCCGTCGGCCGATTCGTCTGGGGCGGGCAGCACGAGGTGCTCCCGCCCAACCTGCGAATCGGCAGCGCGCTGTCGATCGTGCTCTACGCGGGTTTCGCCGCGCTGCTGTTCAGCCGCGCCGGGGTGCTCCCCGGCGGCACGACGCCGTTCGTCGAGGTCGCGACCTGGATCCGGTCGCGTACTTCGTGCTCGGCACCGCGATGAACGGCATCTCCCGAAGCCGAGCCGAACGCGCCGTCATGACACCCGCCTGCGTGGTCCTCGCCGCCACCACGCTCACCGTCGCCCTCGGCTGACCCCTTCTGCCAGACTCATCCGGGTGATGGGTGCCAAACAGCTCGAGATCGGCCTCCGCGTCCGCGACCTGGACGCCGCCTACGAATTGTGGCAGGCGGAAGGGTTGCCGATCATCAGCGAGCGGGAGAACGTCGTCTGGGCGCGCATCTTCTCCGGCCTCGACCCGGACGGCTACGAAATCACCTTCGAACAGTTCGAGTAGCCACAGAGCCCCCTGTCAGGATTGAACTGACGACCTTTCGCTTACAAGGCGAGTGCTCTACCACTGAGCTAAGGAGGCGGAAAAACGGTGCCATCATATACGGCACCGCACCGGGTGGCACGAGCGTTTCATGCCACCCGGTGAGGGGTTCGATCGTCCCGGCGCAGTATCGGAACGAGGGTCAGGACTGGGCGCCCTGGCGGGCCGCGTCGTCGGCGGCCATCGCGTCACGCAGGCTCTTGGGCCGCATGTCGGTCCAGTTCTTCTCCACGTACTCGACGCACGCGGCGCGGCTGTCCTCGCCGAAAACGACTCGCCATCCGGCCGGGACCTCCGCGAAGGCGGGCCACAGGGAGTGCTGTTCCTCGTCGTTGACCAGAACGAAGAAGCGGCCGTCTTCGTCGTCGAAGGGGTTGGTGCTCATTTCACCTCACTGGATACTGGCGCGTTGGTCAGAGATCGGGCTCGGGAACGACCACGATGGCCCCCGAGCGTAGTTTCGACCCTAGCAAGCCGGATGTTACGGCCGGGGCGTTACCTCAGGCAGCGAAGAAATCCAGCAGGATCTTGTTCACCGCTTCCGGGCGCTCCAGGTAACCGTAGTGCCCGGCGTCCGGAACCTCCTGGTAGCGGGCGTTCGGGATGACGTCGGCGACCTCGCGGGACAGGTAGGGCGGGATCATCCGGTCGTCGGCGAAACCGACCGCGAGGCACGGGACGGTGATGCCCCGGTAGGCCTGCACCCGGTCGAAGTCGTGGTCCATCTTGCGCTGCGCCCTGATGCCGGGGGTGACCGGGCCGCCGGTGAACTCGAAGAGGTCGAGCCAGTCGCGGGCGGCGTTGGTGTCGGCCATGGTGGCGGGCGAGAGGTTCATGACGGCGGTGAGCGCGGCCTCGTACTTGGCCGGGAGCCGGATGCCGCCCGCGTCGAGCTCGTGCTCGCCCGCCGAGAGCGTCTTCTGGAACTGGTCGAGCCTGCCGTGGCCCGCCATGAACACGGCCTTGCGGACCAGCTCCGGGCGGGCGAGGGCCAGCTCCTGGGCGACCCTGGCGCCCATGGAGGTGCCGACGACGAGGGCGGGGCCCTCGTCCAGCAGCTCGATCAGCCCGGCGGTGTCGGCGACCAACTGCTCGATGGTGATGCCGGACGCGGACTCGGAGGACGGGGCGATGCCGCGGTTGTCGAAGGTGCAGACGCGGTAGCCCGCGGCGACAAGGGCGGGCACCTGGTGCAGCTCCCAGACCCGGCCGGGGCTGCCGGTGCCCATGATCATGACGACCAGCGGCGCGGAGCCCTTGACCTCGGTGCCCCTGGTGCGGTCGCCCTTGACCTGGTAGTTGAGCGAAATTCCGTTCACCGTCGCCAGCGGCATCGTCGTCGGTCCTTTCGTGGGAGTGCTTCGTGGTCCACGGTATAGGGAGCGGGGCGGCGGTGTGCACGGCACCGGCCGGGCTGTGGACAACTCGGGGGGTGTGCACTAGTACTGCCCGGGGGGCATGCGGAGCGCGGGCGCGGGGTACCCGCTCACCGGCGCCGGATATCATTGACTATTCGCAGAGACCAGCGTATTAGCCGGGAGGACTGACAGATGGCCGCGAAGGGCAGCGCGAACGACATCGCGGACGACGATCTCGAGCCATTGGCCGACGAGACCGCGCGTCAGGCGCAGCGGGTGGTCGCGGCATACGCCGCGGACGCCGACGAGTGCCGGATGCTGCTGTCGATGCTCGGCATCGGCCCGAGCGTCCGCGCCGAGTAGCCCCGCCGGTGCGGTCGACGCCGAGGGCGCCGTCGACCGGCCGGACCGACACGACACAACAGCACACAGCGGCAGACGCTCGTCAGCGGCCTCGACGCGCAAAGGATGCGTGAGTGGATCACATGAACGACCACCAGTCCGACGACTCCGACACCGTCTCGCCCGGGTCAGGGCCGGAGCCATCCGGCCGCGCGGGCTCCGCCGCCGACTACGCGCCCGAGCAGGGCAGCGGCTCCGGCTTCGTGGTGGTCGCCAACCGGTTGCCGGTGGACCTGGAGCGGCTGCCCGACGGCACCCGCCGCTGGAAGCGCAGCCCCGGCGGGCTGGTCACCGCGCTGGAGCCGGTGCTGCGCAGCAACAAGGGCGCCTGGGTCGGCTGGGCGGGCATCCCGGACGTGGAGCTCGACCCGATCATCGAGGACGGCCTCGAGCTGCACCCGGTGCCGCTCTCCGCCGACGAGGTCGCCGACTACTACGAGGGCTTCTCCAACGCCACGCTGTGGCCGCTCTACCACGACGTCATCGTCCGCCCGGTGTACGACCGGGCGTGGTGGGCCGCGTACGTCGAGGTCAACCGCCGGTTCGCGGAGGCGACGGCCAAGGTCGCGGCGGAGAACGCGACCGTCTGGGTGCAGGACTACCAGCTGCAGCTGGTGCCGAAGATGCTGCGCATGCTCCGGCCGGACCTGACCATCGGCTTCTTCCTGCACATCCCGTTCCCGCCGGTCGAGCTGTTCATGCAGATGCCGTGGCGCACCGAGATCGTGGAGGGGCTGCTCGGCGCCGACCTGATCGGCTTCCACCTGCCCGGCGGCGCGCAGAACTTCCTCTACCTGGCCCGCAGGCTCGCCGGGCAGCCCACCTCGCGCGGCACTATCGGCGTGCGCTCCAAGCTCGGCGTGGTGCAGGTCGGGTTCCGGACGGTCCGGGTCGGCGCCTTCCCGATCTCGATCAACTCCGCCGAGCTGGACGAGCTCTCCCGGCGCCGGTCGGTGCGCGAGCGGGCCGCCAAGATCCGGGCCGAGCTGGGCAGCCCGAAGACCATCCTGCTCGGCGTCGACCGGCTGGATTACACCAAGGGCATCGACATCCGGCTGAACGCGCTGGAGGAGCTGCTGGTCGACGGCCGGGTGGACCCGACGCACACGGTCATGGTGCAGCTCGCCACGCCGAGCCGGGAGCGGGTGGACAGCTACATCCAGATGCGCGGCGACATCGAGCGCCAAGTGGGCCGGATCAACGGCGAGTTCGCCAGGGTCGGCTACCCGGTGGTGCACTACCTGCACCGGCCGATCCCGCGCGACGAGCTGCTGGCCTTCTTCGTCGCGGCCGACGTCATGCTGGTGACGCCGCTGCGCGACGGCATGAACCTGGTGGCCAAGGAGTACGTGGCCTGCCACAGCGGGCTGAACGGCACGCTGGTGCTCAGCGAGTTCACCGGCGCGGCGGCCGAGCTGCGTCAGTCCTACCTGTGCAACCCGCACGACCTGGACAGCGTGAAGGACGCCATCGTCGCCGCGGTGGACGACGACCGGGACACCAGGCGCCGCCGGATGCGGGCGCTGCGCAGGCAGGTACTCGCGCACGACGTCGACCGCTGGGCCAGGGCCTTCCTCGAGGCGCTCGCGCAGGACCAGGTGGCGGGCAGCGCGCTGGTCAGCGTGGACGACGAGGACGACGAGGTGGACCGCGACCCGGAGGACTGAGCGGCCCGCACAGCGACTTCACAGGAAAGGTCCAGGCAGTTCGGAGGACGGTGTCCGACGATGGTGTCCATGACTGGTGAACCGGCCGAAGCGCGGGTGCTCGTCGTGGACGACGAGCCCATGATCGTGGAGTTGCTGGCGGTGAGCCTGCGCTTCCAGGGCTTCGCGGTGGCGACGGCCGCGGACGGCGCGCAGGCGCTCGACCGCGCCCGCAGCTTCCGGCCGCAGGCGCTGATCGTCGACGTCATGATGCCGGGCATGGACGGTTTCGGACTGCTCCGCAGGCTCAGGGCCGACGGCATCGACGCGCCGGTGCTCTTCCTGACCGCGCGCGACGAGGTGCAGGACAAGGTCGCCGGGCTCACGCTCGGCGCCGACGACTACATCACCAAGCCGTTCTCGCTGGAGGAGGTGGTGGCCCGGCTGCGCGTCGTGCTGCGCCGGACCGGCCACGGCGAGCCGCCGAAGGAGAGCTCGCGGCTGCGCTTCGCCGATATCGAGCTCGACGACGACACGCACGAGGTGTGGAAGGCGGGCGAGCCGGTCGCGCTCTCCCCCACCGAGTTCACCCTGCTGCGCTACTTCATGGTCAACGCGGGCACGGTGCTCTCGAAGCCGCGGATCCTGGACCACGTGTGGCGCTACGACTTCGGCGGCGAGGTCGGGGTGGTCGAGACCTACGTGTCGTACCTGCGGAAGAAGGTGGACACCGGCAGTGAGCGGCTGATCCACACGCTGCGCGGGGTGGGGTATGTGATGCGCGAACCGCAGCGCGCCCGGTCGGGGCGGTGAACCGGGTCGCCGCACCGGTGGCGAAGGCCCGGGGTGCGCTCGGTGCCAGGCTGTCGGCGATCCCGCTGCGCGTCGGGCTGGTGTTGGCGCTGGTGCTGCTCTGCGCCGCCGGGCTGATCGCCTCCGGCATGCTGGTCACCTCCGCGCTGGAGCGCTCGCTGCTGAACCGCACCGACCAGCAGCTGCGCGAGGCCGCGCTGTCGTGGGCCAGGCCGGACCGGCTGGTCGGGCCGCTGCCCGCGGACGGCAGGCAGCCGCCGAGCCCGTTCTTCGTCGAAGTGGAGCGCCCCGACGACCCGGGGCGGCTGGTACTGCGCCCGTTCAACGTCGACGCCACCCCCGCGCTGCCGGAGCCGCCGATCGGGCGGCCGGTCACCGTCGACTCCACCGACAACCCCGATGTGCAGTGGCGGGTGCTGAGCCTGCGCACCCCCGACGGCGCCACCACGGTGGCCGCGCCGCTCACCCAGAACCGGGACACCGTTGACCAGCTGGTCATGCTGCTGGTGGTGGTCGGGGTGCTGGTGCTGGTCGCGCTCGCGGTCGCCGCGTACTTCGTGATCAACCGGAGTCTGCGGCCGCTGCGCGTCGTCGAGCGCACCGCCGCCGCCATCGCCGCGGGCGACCTGCACCGCCGGGTGCCGCAGCAGAGCACGAGGACCGAGGTGGGCAGGCTCTCGCGCTCGCTGAACGGCATGCTGGCGCAGATCCAGCGCGCGTTCGAGGCGCGCACGGCGTCCGAGGAGGCGGCGCGGCACTCCGAGGAGCGGATGCGCCGCTTCGTCGCCGACGCAAGCCACGAGCTGCGCACCCCGCTCACCACCATCCGCGGCTTCGCCGAGCTGTTCCGGCAGGGGGCGACGAGCGACCCCGCGCTCTTCATGGACCGGATCGAGCGCGAGGCGCAGCGGATGGGGCTGCTGGTCGAGGACCTGCTCATGCTGGCTCGGATGGACGCCGACCGCCCGCTCGACCTGGCGCCGGTCGACCTGCTCGCGCTGGCCAGCGATGCCGTGCACAGCGCGCGGGTGCTCGCGGGGGCGGGGCACACCATCGAGCTGGAGGTGCGGCCGGGCACCGGGACGCTGGAGGTGCTCGGGGACGACACCCGGCTGCGGCAGGTGCTGAGCAACCTGCTGAGCAACGCCGTCGTGCACACCCCGGCGGGCACCGCGGTCACCGTGCGGCTCACCCCCGCGGCGGACGAGGTCGTGCTGGAGGTGGCCGACACCGGGCCGGGGCTGCCAGCCGAGGAGGCGGAGCGGATCTTCGAGCGCTTCTACCGCACCGACACCTCGCGGGCCAGGGCCAGCGGCGGGACCGGGCTCGGGCTGTCGATCGTGCGGGCGCTGGTGACGGCGCACGGGGGTGCGGTGCGGGTGGCGAGTGCGCCGGGGCAGGGCACCACGTTCACCGTGCGGCTGCCACGGGAGGTCACACCGGGGTGACGGCGGCGACCAGCCAGCGGTCGCCGTCGCGGTTCAGCTCGACCGAGACGCGGCTGCCGCTGGTGGTGCCGTCGGGGCTGTCCTTGCTGGTGGTGATCTGGTTCAGGAAGAGCATGACCACGGCGTTGTTCGCGTCGGCGGAGACGATGCCTGCGGCCTGGGTGTCGGCCTGCACGCTGAGCTGCTTCTCCTTGGCGCCGGGGGCGATGGCGTCCTGGATCAGGGTGAGGTAGTCGGCGCGGAAGTCGGGGGTGAGGTTGTCGGCGGCTTTGGGCAGCTCGGTGTCGACGGTGTTGAAGTCGTAGCTGAACATGGCGGCGACGGTGCGGCTCGCGGTGCTGGTGGCGTCGGTGCGGGCCTGTTCGGTGCGGTTGTCGTCCCACAGGCGGTAGCCGTTCACGCCCGCCAGGACGGCGGCGGCGAGCAGCAGGACGGCCGCTGCACCGGCGAGGATCTTGGTTCGCGATAGCTTCATGCCACGAACTCCACTTTCGACGCGGTGAGGCCCTCGTCGCCGCGGGTGACGGTGACGCGGAACCGGTAGTAGCGGGTCTGCGGCTCGGCCTGGCCCGCGTTGGTCAGGGTCTGCTTGGCGGCGACCAGGACCTGGGCGGAGTTCTCGTCGTCGCGCTCGAGGGCGGCTTCGACGATGTCGCCGGTGGAGACGACCTTGGCCTGCTGCACGATGTCGGTGAAGGGGTCGACGCGGCCGTCGAACTCGGTCTTGAAGTCGCCGGAGGCCACCGAGAGGATCCGGTCGATGTCCTCCTTGGCGGAGTCGGCGCGGATCGTGGTCAGGTTCAGGACCGTCTGGCGGGCGGTTTGCAGGTACTCGTTGCGGCGCTCGTCCCTGGCGTCGTCGGCGCGGACCGCGAGGGTGGAGAGGACCGCGCTCACCACGATGGCGATGGCGGCGACCGCCGCGGCGGCGGAGAGTGCGACGCGCTTCCACGAGCGCCCCGACTCCGCCTGCTCCTCGGCGGGCAGCTCGTCGCCCTCCTTGTCGAGCGCGACCTTCGCCGCCGCGGGCGCCGCCTTCGGCTTCGCCTCCGAGAGCGGGGACTCCGCAGCGGTGGCGGACGCAGCCGCGGACTTCGCCTCGACCGGCGCGATCTTCGACCCGCCGGCGGACTTCGCCTCCGAGGAAGCGCTCTCAGCCCCAGCCACAGGCTTCGCCTCGGCGGGCGCGGCTTCCGTCGCAGCCGCGGACTTCGCCTCGGCGGGCGCGGTGCCCGACGCGGCCGCAGGTGCCTTCGCGGGCGCAGGATCGGACGCAGCCGCAGCCGGCTTGGCCGCCGCGTCGACGGCGGGCGAACTCACCTCCGCGGCGGAGCCGGACCCTACCGCGTCAGCGGAACCGGCACCTTCGGGTGCGGCACCCGACATATCCCCGCCGTCGGCGGGCGGCGGCCCCGCCGAGCGCATGGCCCGGCGACGAGCACGCGGCTTGTCGTCGTTGATCTCGCTCATCGTTGCTGCTCCTCCAGCATCGCCTGCCAGCTCGACGGTACCGTGCCCGACCCGTCGACCACGTCGGCTTGCCGATACGAACGCCCGTCGGGGCCCAGGTAGACCCCCGACCCGGGGTCGTAGGCCCTGGCCGAGGCTGGGGTGACCGTCGGGGCGTCGCCGCCACCGGTGTACCCGGCGGGCGCGACCGGCTGCGGCGGCCCGAACGGCGGGTTGTTGCCGAGCGGGGTGTAGTCGCCGGTGCGGCAGAGCTCCGGGGTGGGGGCGCGCCGGTCCGGGAACTCCGCGCAGGGCGTGTTCCTGATCCCGCGCACCGCCTCGGCCGCGTCCTGCGGCACCTTGCAGTACAGCCCGGACGGGGTGTCCGGGATGTCGAGCAGGGTGGGGTCGCGCCGCTGCTCGGGGGGCAGGAAGCCGGTGGTGCACGGCGGCGGGTCGTTGACGGTCACCATGAAGTCGACCATCGCGCCGTACTCCAGCGGCCCGCGCACCGCGGTGAGCAGCGCCGCCACCAGCGGCGGGTAGACGACCAGGATCTGCTCCAGCCCGGCGTGGTAGATGGTGCCGACCTGCCCGACGCTCACCAGGTTGGCGAGCAGCAGCGGCAGCGTCGGCCGCAGCGTCGCGAACAGGTCGCTGACCTGCTGCATCGCGCCGGGGCCCTGGCTCAGGATATTGCGCAGCGCGGGGTCGTGCGCCCGCAGCTGGTCGGTGACGGTGGCGAGGTCGGCGGTCCAGCTGCGGATATTGGCGTCCGACTGCACCTGGGTGTCGAGCAGGGGGCCGATCTGGTCCAGCAGCTGCTTGGTCGGCTCGACGCTGTCCTGCGCCTCCTGCACCAGCAGCGCGGCCGAGTCGATGAAGCGCTGCAGGTCGGGCCCGGCGCCGTTGAAGGCGCGGAACGCCTCGTCGATCACCTGGCGCAGCCTGGTGTCGGCGACGCTGGAGAGCAGCCGGTCGGTCTGGTCGAGCAGCGACCCGACATCCTGCGGCAGCTTCGTGCGCTCCACCGGGATGACGTCGCCGTCGCGCAGATCGCCGTCGCCGCTGCGGTTCTCGGCCGGGATGAGGTCGACGTACTGCTCGCCGATGGCGGAGACGCTGCGCACCCAGGCGTCCACGTCCTCGGGGATCTTGTGGTCGCTGTCGATGGAGATGACGGCGTCCACCCCGGCGGGCGTCAGCTTCACCTCCTCGACCTTCCCGACATTGGTGCCGCGGTAGGCGACATTGGCGTTCGGGTAGAGCCCGCCGGTGGCGGCGAGCTCCACGGTGACCTGGTAGCGGCCGATGCCGAGCATGGCGGGCACACCGACGTAGGTGCCGCCCATGATGATCAGCCCGACCGCGGTCAGGATCGCGAAGATGACCAGCTGGATGCGGACGAAGCGGGTGAGCGTCATTGCCCGGCACCTCCTGCTCCGGGCAGCGGCACGGTGAGGCCGGGAATGGCGGGCAGCCCCGGGATCGGCGGCAGCCCGGGAATGGTCGGGCTCGGGCCCGGCGCCTGCTCGGGGGTGGCGAGCGGGCCGAGCGCGGGGTTGCCCGGCTGGCTCGCGGTCTCCGGCGCGATGGTGCCGAGCACGCCCTCGATCCCGCCGAACCGGCCGCCGAGCGGGGTGCCGGTGAGCCAGTTCGAGTCCAGCCGCGCGGCACGCAGGTCGAGCGTCATGAAGAGGTTGAGGTAGTCGCCCTTGATCGCCCGGTCCAGGTTCTTCATCGGGAACGGGAAGGTCGCGATGATCTTGAGCGACTCGGTGAGGTTGTGCCCGGTGTCGGCGAGCGTCTGCAGCACCGGGTGCAGCGCGGCGAGGTTGGCCTTCAGGTCGTCGCCGCTGGCGTCGATGATCCGCTCGGTGACGTCGCTGAGTTCGCCGAGCGCGGTGATCGCCCTGGTGATCTCGGCCTGCCGGTCGGCGAGCACGGTGAGCGCGGGGTGGATGTCGGTGATGGCGGCGGCGAGCACGTCGCGCTGCGCCACCAGCTGCCCGCCGAGCCGGTCCAGCCCGCCCATGGCGTCGATGATGCTCTGGGTCTGCCCGTTCAGGCCGATGGTGAGGTCGTTGAGCTGGACGATCAGGTCGCGGACGTCGTCCTCGCGGCCGGTGAGCGCGGTGTTCAGCTCGCGGGTGATGTTCTCCAGCTGGGAGATGCCGCCGCCGTTGAGCACCACCGAGAGCGAGGAGAGCACCTGCTCGGTGGTCGGGTACACCGAGGCCCGGTCCAGTGGGATGGTGTCGCCGTCGCGCAGCTCGCCCTCGGGGGCGACGTTCTTCGGCGGCGCCAGCTCGACGTGGTTGCTGCCGAGCAGGCTGGTCTGGCCGATGGCGGCGGTGGCGTTGGCAGGCAGCCGGACGCCCTGCTCCAGCGAGACGGTGACCAGCGCGTGCCACCCCTCGACGTCGATGTCGGCGACGGTCCCGACCGTCACGTCGTTCACCCGGACCGGCGAGTTGCGGGTCAGCGTGGTGACATTCGGCATCTGGATGCGCACCTCGTAGGCGCCCGCGTCGGTGCCCTCGGCGCCGGGCATGGGCAGCGAGTTCAGCCCGTCCCACTCGCAGCCGGTGGTGCCGAGCGCGACGGCGGCGGCCGTGGCGAGCACGGCTAGACATCGGCGGTTCATCGCCCACCTCCCGGAATGGCGAGCCCGGCCAGCCCCTGCGGCACCGAGATCGGTGCCTGCGCGGGCGCGGGCGGCTGATCCCGCGGCCCCTCGGCGGCCAGGCTCGGCGGGCTGTAGACGAGCTGGTCCGGGAAGGCGGTGACGCCGGTCGCCGGGTTGGTCATGATCGGCAGGTAGTTCATGCCGAGCGACTGGATGACCGGGGCGAGGAACTCGTTGCAGAGGTCGGCGCTGCGGTCGGACTGGTTCTTCTCCAGCGCGCGCACCGAGCCGCAGAGGAAGCTCATCGGGTTGCCCGGGTTGGCGAGCGCGATGGCGCCGGTCAGCGTGCCCTGGGCGGGCTTGTAGAGCTGGTAGAAGTTCACCAGCGCGGTGGGGCCGGAGTGCAGCGCCTGCTCCAGCTCCGGCCGCTTGTCGGCGAGGATCTGGGTGGCCTGGGCCAGCTTCTGCACGCTGTCGGTGAGCTGGGTGCCGCTGTCGTTCAGGAAGCGGCTGACGTCCGCGATGGCGAGGTCCAGGTTGTCCAGCCCGGCGCCGAGCTCGGCCGATACCCCGGCCAGCACCGAGGAGACCGAGGCCAGCCTGCCGCCGAACTGCACGATCTGCTCGTTGCTCGCGCTCAGCACCTCGACGAACTTCTGCAGGTTGCGAATGGTGCCGAAGAGGTCGGTGCGGCCGTCGGAGAGCGTGGTCAGGGTGGCGGAGAGTTCGCGCAGGGTGTCCCGGAAGCGGTCGCCGTTGCCGTCCAGGTTGTCCGCGGCCACGTTCACGAAGCGGCCGAAGGAGCCCTGCTCGTCGTCGCCGACCGGGCCGAGCGCGGTCGCCAGGTTGGAGAGCTCGGTCTTGATGTCGTCCCACTCGACCGGGACCGCGGTGCGCTCCATGCCGATGGTGGCGCCGTCGGCCAGCTTCGCGCCGCCGGTGTAGGCGGGGGCGAGCTGGATGAAGCGCGCGGAGACCAGCGAGGGGGCGATGAGCACGGCGCGCGCGTCGGCCGGGACGTCGACGCCGCGGTTCAGCGTCATGGTCACCGCGACCTTGTCGTCGCCGGGCTCGATGTCGTCGATCCGCCCGACCTTGACCCCGAGGATTCGGATGTCGTCGCCCTCGTAGAGCCCGGCGGTGGAGGGGAACTCGGCGGTCACCGTCGTGGTGCCGATATTGCGCAGGCCGAAGTACCCTGCGACCGCGAGCAACGCGACGACCAGCACCGCGGCCCCGATGGCGAGGCTCCGGCGCGGGATTCTGCTGACGGTGTTCCGCACGGTCATCGCGGCGGCTCCTGAACGGCGGGCCCGATCGAGGGCGGTGGGTCGGCGAGGTACTGGCGCAGCGAGTCGGGCAGGTGCTGCGGCCAGACCAGCGAGTCGACCAGGATCTGCAGCCCGGTGCTGGTCGCGTTCACCACGTACGCCTGGAAGTACGGGCCGCTGCCGACCTGCTCGCCGAGCGCGGCGGAGAACGGGCCGAGCCGGTCCAGCGCCAGCGAGATGTTCTCCCGGTTCCTGGTCAGCAGGTCGAGCACCTGGTCCAGCTTCTGCAGCGCCGGGTTCAGCTGGGCCTCGTTGTCGGCGATCACCCCGCGCAGCTGCTCGGCCAGGCCGTTCACGTAGACGATGAGCTGGCTGAGCGCGGCGCGCCTGCGGTCCAGCTCGCCGAGGAGCTCGTTGCCGTCCAGCAGCAGCGCGTTGATCTGGGTGCCGCGCTCGGCCAGGATCTCGGTGACCCGCTGCGCCCTGGCCAGCAGGTCGGTGAGCGCCTGGTCGCGGGTGTTGATGCTGCGCGAGAGCGCGGTGATGCCGTCCAGCGCGGAGCGCAGCGGGGCTGGGGTGTCGGCGAAGCTGACCGAGAGCGCGTCCAGCGTCTCGTCCACCCGCTGCATGTCCAGCCCCTGCACGGTGCCCGCCAGGTCGCCGAGCGCCTCGTTCAGCGAGTACGGCGAGTTGGTCCGCTCCAGCGGGATGGTATCGGTGGCGCGCAGCGTGCCCGGCCCGTCCGGCACCACCTCGAGCGACTTGCGGCCGAGCACGGTGTTGGTCTTGATCGCCGCGCCGGTCTTCTCGCCGAGCACGATCGTCTCGTTCAGGCTGAAGGTGACGAGCACCTTGGCGCCGTCCAGCCGCACGTCCTCGACCCGGCCCGACCGCACCCCGGCCACCTGCACCGGGTCGCCGGGGACCAGCCCGCCCGCATCGCCGAAGAAGGCGGTGTAGGTGGCGCCGGAGCGGATGAAGGGCAGCCGGTCGAACTGCAGCGCCGACAGGGCGACGGCGACCGCGAGTACGAGGCCGACGATGCCGATGGTCATGGTGGGGGAACGCTGGTCGCTCATTCGGTGTCAGCGCACCTTCCACTCGACTGCGGACCGGGCAGGTTGACCTGGATCGGCTGCCCGTCCGGGCCGTCCATCACGATGTTCGTCTCGCAGACGTAGAGCTGCAGGAAGGAGCCGTAGGAGCCGATCCGGATGAGCTTGCGGTAGGTCTCCGGCAGCTTGTCCAGCACCCACTGCACGGTGTCCTCGCCCGCGTTCAGATTGGTCGCCAGCCGGTCGGTCTGCGCGATGGTGGCGCGCAGGTCGGGGCGGGCCTGGGCGAGCAGGTCGGTGAGGTCGCCGGTGGCGCCCGCGATCCTGGGCAGCGCGGCGCCGATCGGGTCGCGGTCCGCGGCCAGCCCGCTGACCAGCCGCTGCAGCTCGGCGATGGTGGTCTCGAACTGGTCGCCGCGCTCATCGATGGTGGCGAGCACGGTGTTCAGGTTGGTGATCACGCTGCCGATCAGGGCGTCCCGGTCGGCCAGGGTGCGGGAGAACGAGCCGCCGCTGTTCAGCAGCGAGACCAGCGTGCCGCCCTGGCCCTGGAAGATCTGCAGCAGCGCGTTGGTCAGGTCGTTCACCTGGCCCGGGTCCAGCCCGCGGAGCAGCGGCTTGAAGCCGCCGAGCAGCATGTCCAGGTCGAGCGCGGGGGCGGTGCGCTCCAGCGGGATGGTGCCGCCCGGCGGCAGCTCCTCGGCCGCGCCCGGCCCCTCCAGCAGCTCCAGGTAGCGGTCGCCGACCAGGTTCTCGTACCGGATGGCGGCCCTGGTCCCGGTGAAGAGCGGGAACCGGCGGTCGACGTCGAACTCGACGTGCGCGCGGTGGTCGTCGCCGACCTCCACCGAGGTCACCGAGCCGACCGGGACGCCTGCGATCCGCACCTTGGCGCCCGGCAGCATGCCGGACGAGCTGGTGAAGACGGCGTGGTAGCCGTCCTCCCGGGAGAACCGCATCTGGCTGAAGACCACGACCAGCCCGGCGAAGATCAGCGTCATCACCACGGTGAAGATGCCGAGTTTGATCGCGGTGGCATTGCTGCGTTTCACGGCTGTCCCACCCCCGGCATCCCCGCGAAGAGGATCTCGAACACCTTGGGGCCGTTCAGCCTGAGCGTGGTGCTCGGGGTGTACGGCGAGCCCTCGCTGGTGTCGGTGACGGTGTAGTCCGAGTGCATGCCCGGGTAGCGGTCGGAGATGCCGCGGCAGCTCGGGCCACCGGTGGCGTTCACCTTGGGCAGGTCGCGCGGGTAGGTGTACGGCTCGGCGCCGTACATGAAGTTGGTGTTCAGCGCGACTCCCTCCTGGCCGCCGCCGAAGACCGCCTCGCCCAGCGGCAGCGCGGTGGCCAAGCCGTTGACCAGGCAGTACAGCGCGGGTGCGTACTCGTTCAGCAGGCCGGTGGTCGGTGCGAGCAGGTCGAGGGCGGTGATCACCTGGGTCTCGTTCTCGCGCAGCACCGCGCCGGTGGTGTCGGCCATGCCGATCAGGTTCAGCAGCAGCCCGTCGAAGTCCTGCTGCCGCTCGACGATGGTGCCGCTGGTGACGGTCAGGTTGTCGATCGTGCGGAGCAGGTCGGGGGCGGCGTCGGCGTAGATGTTCGTGACCTGGCCGGTGGCGTCGAGGTCGCGCTGCAGCGTCGGCAGGTACGGGTTCATCTCGCGCAGGTAGGCGTCGCTGGTGCTGAGCAGCTCGCCGAGCTCCTCGCCGCGGCCGTCCAGCGCCGAGCCGACCGCGGCCAGCGTGGCGTTCAGCTTCTCCGGCTGCAGGT
Organism: Nocardia sp. NPDC057353; assembly: GCF_042667085.1. Taxonomy (NCBI): domain Bacteria; kingdom Bacillati; phylum Actinomycetota; class Actinomycetes; order Mycobacteriales; family Nocardiaceae; genus Nocardia; species Nocardia sp. NPDC057353. Next base: position 6,887 of record NZ_JBHVAK010000011.1, on the reverse strand, counting down.
CGTTCAGCACCTGGGAGAGGTGCTGGAAGATGGTGTCGAACTCGACCGTCACCGACTCCGCGGAGACCGTCGCGCCCGCCCGCAGCGGGGTGCTGGACGGGTCGTCCGGGATCACGAAGTTGATGTACTTGGCACCGAAGACGGTGGTCGAGCGGATGTCGACGCGGGCGTTCGACGGCACCAGGTGCAGCTGGTCCGGGTCGAGCGCCAGCGCGATCCTGGCGTCATCGCCGGTGGTGTCGACGCCGGTGACCCGGCCGATCTCCACCCCGCGCACCCGCACCTTGGCGTCCGGGTCGAGCACGAGCCCGCTGCGCGGCGCCTCGACGGTGACCGCCGCGACCGGGGTGAACCCGCCCACGAACATGGTCAGCGCCACCGCGGCCACCGCCACCAGCACAAGCACCATCGCCAGCCCGGCCAGTTTGAGCCCGAACCGCTCCCGGAACCGGGCGCCACGGCCCGTCCCGGCCGCGCGTTGCTGCGTCGTCATGGTCCGCGTCACCCCGAGAGATGGAAGTTGCCGGAGGTTCCGTAGATCGCCAGCGAGATCAGCAGCGTCACCGAGACCACCGCGACCAGCGAGGTGCGCACGGCATTGCCGACCGCGATGCCGACGCCGACCGGGCCGCCCGCCGCGGTATAGCCGTAGTAGGTGTGGATCAGCATGATCGCGAGCGCCATGAAGATGGCCTGCGCGAAGGACCACAGAATGTCGCTGGGGATCAGGAACGTGGAGAAGTAGTGGTCGTAGACGCCCGCCGACTGCCCGTAGATGACCACGGTGGCGAAGCGGCTGGCCACGAAGGAGGCGATCACCGCGAGCGCGTAGAGCGGGATGATCGCGATCATCCCGGCCAGCACCCTGGTGCCGATCAGGTACGGCACCGGCCGGATCGCCATGGATTCCAGCGCGTCGATCTCCTCGGCCACCCGCATGGCGCCGAGCTGCGCGGTCGAGCCCGCCCCGATGGTGGCGGCCAGGCCGATGCCGGAGATCACCGGCGCCGCGATCCGCACATTGATGAAGGCGGCGAAGAAGCCGGTCAGCGCCTCGACGCCGATATTGCCGAGCGAGCTGTAACCCTGCACCGCGATGGTGCCGCCCGCGAAGAGCGTCAGGAACCCGACGATCACCACCGTGCCGCCGATCACCGCGAGCGCGCCGGTGCCCATGCTGATCTCGGCGATCAGCCGGATGGTCTCGGTGCGGTAGTGCACCAGTGCGCGCGGCACCGAGGCGAGCGCCTGCATGTAGAAGACGGCCTGCTTGCCGATCGCGTCGAGCGAATCCGAGCTGCGGCGCAGCCTGCGGACCGCGCGGGGGAAGCGGGACTGGATCACGAAGGCCATGGCGTCACCGCACCGTGAACTTGATGCCTGCGGCGGTCACGACCACGTTCACCACGAACAGCGCCATGAAGGCGAAGACCACCGTCTGATTCACCGCGTCGCCCACGCTCTTCGGCCCGCCCTTGACGTTCAGCCCGAGGTAGCAGGCGACCAGCCCGGCGATCAGCCCGAAGAGCCCGGCCTTGATCTCCGAGATGATCAGCTCAGGCAGGTGGGTGAGGAGCGTGATCCCGTTGACGAAGGCGCCGGGGTTCACGTCCTGCAGGAAGACCGAGAAGAGGAAGCCGCCCGCGATGCCGATCGTGCAGACCAGGCTGTTCAGCATGAGCGCCACGAACATCGAGGCCAGCACGCGCGGAACCACAAGGCGCTGAATCGGATCGATGCCGAGCACCCGCATGGCGTCGATCTCCTCGCGGATGGTGCGGGCGCCGAGGTCGGCGCAGATCGCGGTGGCGCCCGCGCCCGCCACGATGAGCACCGTGACGATCGGCCCGACCTGGGTCACCGAGCCGAAAGCGGCCCCGGCCCCACTCAGGTCGGCGGCGCCGATCTCGCGCAGCAGGATGTTCAGCGTGAAGCTGACCAGCACCGTGAACGGGATGGCGACCAGCAGCGTCGGCACCAGCGACACCCTGGCGATGAACCAGGACTGGTCGATGAACTCGCGCGCCTGGAACGGGCGGCGGAACATTGCGCGCCCGACGTCCGCGGTGAGTTCGAAGAATCCCCCGACGGCCCTGAGGGGCACAGCAAGGACGGGGTTCATCGGCGATCCTCCTTGCTCGACCCTGCTTCGCATGATTAGAACATGTTCACCCCGGAATAATGTGGATTTAAGCACTTTGAAGTGCTGATTTCCTTCTATTTCCGGACTGGAATTGTAACGAGTGTCTATTCAGAGTTGGACAGGTGTCTGTGAGGCACCCCACAGCGCAACCCCATGTCTACCCTGCGTGGCCGCGACGATCAACAGTCCTGGACGGCCGATCAGATCGCGGTTCGATGTAGGTACGGCTATCAGCCCAGGTCGTTCAGTGACTTGGCGGAGAAGGTACGCCCCGCAGGCCGGTCGGCGAAGTAGGCGCCGAGTGTCTCGGCCAGTCCGGCGTCGGACCACTCCGCGCCGTCCGCGTCGAAGCGCTGCTCGACCTCGGGCGCCGCCATGAGCGCAACCATCGGGCCGTACACCACGAAGACCTGCCCGCTCACCGCTTCCGCGGCGGGCGAGGCCAGGTAGGTCACCAGCCGGGCCACGTGCTCCGGCGCCAGCGGATCCACGCCGTCGGCGGGCGCGTCGCTGAAGACCGCCGCGGTCATGGCGGTGCGGGCGCGCGGACAGATGGCGTTGGCGCGCACCCCGAATCGGGCGAAGCCGCGCGATGCCGAGAGCGTCAGCGCGGTGATGCCCGCCTTGGCGGCGGCGTAGTTCGCCTGCCCCTCCGGGCCGAGCAGCCCGGCCTCGGAGGAGGTGTTCACGATCCGGCCGTAGACCGGAGCGCCCGCCGCCTTGGACTTGCCGCGCCAGTAGGCGCCCGCGTTGCGGGTGAGCAGGAAGTGCCCGCGCAGGTGCACCGCGAGCACCGCGTCCCACTCCTCGTCGGACATGTTGAACAGCATGCGGTCCCGGGTGATCCCCGCATTGTTGACCACGATGTCCAGCCCGCCGAATGCCTCGTCGGCAATGGCGATCAGCGCGTCGGCGGTGTCCCGCTCGGCGATGCTGCCCGCCACGAACTCGGCCTTCACGCCGAGCGCCCGGATGGCATCCAGCGTCTCGGCGACCGCCTCGTTCTCGCTCAGGTCGTTGACCACGACCGAAGCGCCCGCGGCGGCGAGGGCCAGTGCCTCGGCCCTGCCGAGCCCGGCGCCCGCGCCGGTCACGATGGCAACTCGCCCCGCCAGGATCGGTTCTGCTTCGCTCACGGCGCCGACTTTAGAACGTGTTCCAGTTCACCGCAAGCAATTCTCACGACAGCCGCAGCGCGGCCTTGGGGCACTGCGCCACCGCCTCCTGCACGGCGGCCCGGTCGCCATCGGCCACCTCGTCGCCGTGGATGTGCAGGTAGTCGTCGTCGTCGAGTTCGAACACGTCGGGGGCGATTCCGACGCAGACACCGTTGGCTTCACACTGGTCGGTATCCAAATTGATCTTCATCGAGTTCTCCTCTGCCGGGGCTGCAGGCCGACGCGCCGGATCCGATCCGGGTCGTAGACCAATACTGGAACATGTTTCAGCCGATATGCAATGATCGGGACAATCCATTCCCGTCGAAGCCCCTCGAGTGGCTCTCCTCGACCGATCCGAGTATGAGGTTCTGCCGATGCGCATCGCGTACACGCCGCAACAGGAACAACTCCGCGCCGAGCTCCGCGCCTACTTCGCGAAGCTGATCACCCCCGAGCGCCGGGCGGCGCTGAGCGCGCAGACCGGCGAGTACGGCCAGGGCAATGTCTACCGCGAGGTCGTCGCCGAGATGGGCAGGGACGGCTGGCTCGCGCTCGGCTGGCCGGAGGAGTTCGGCGGCCAGAACCGGCCGATCCTGGACCAGCTCATCTTCACCGACGAGGCCGCCATCGCGGGCGCACCGGTGCCCTTCCTGACCATCAACTCGGTCGCGCCGACGATCATGCACTACGGCACCGACGAGCAGAAGAAGTTCTTCCTGCCCAAGATCGCCGCGGGCGAGCTGCACTTCGCCATCGGCTACTCCGAGCCGGGGGCAGGCACCGACCTGGCCTCGCTGCGCACCAGCGCGGTGCGCGACGGCGACGACTACGTGATCAACGGCCAGAAGATGTGGACCAGCCTGATCGCCTACGCCGACTACATCTGGCTGGCCGTGCGCACCGACCCGACTGCCCGCAAGCACAAGGGCATCTCGATGCTCATCGTGCCGACGACCGCGGAGGGCTTCTCCTGGACGCCGGTGCACACCATGGCGGGCCCGGACACCAGCGCCACCTACTACCAGGACGTCCGCGTTCCGGTGACCTCCCTGGTCGGCGCGGAGAACGGCGGCTGGTCGCTGGTCACCAACCAGCTCAACCACGAGCGGGTCGCGCTGACCTCCGCCGCGGCGCTGCAGCTCGCGCTGCGGCAGACCGTCGAGTGGGCGCGCGAGACCACGGCGCGGGACGGCAGCCGGGTGATCGACCAGGAGTGGGTGCAGCTCAACCTGGCCAGGGTGCACGCCAAGGTCGAGCACCTCAAGCTGCTGAACTGGGAGATCTCCAGCCGGGCCGACGCCGGTGGCGACGCCGCGCCGCGGCCGTGGGACGCCTCCGCCTGCAAGGTGTACGGCACCGAGCTCTCCACCGAGGCGTACCGGCTGCTCATGGAGGTGCTCGGCCCGCAGGCGTACCTGCGCCAGGACTCCCCCGGCGCGGTGCTGCGCGGGCGGCTGGAGCGGATGCACCGGGCCGCGCTCATCCTCACCTTCGGCGGCGGAACCAACGAGATCCAGCGCGACATCATCGCCATGACCGCGCTGCGCCAGCCCGCGGCCGCCCGCTGAACTTCACCGAAGAGGTCGATAAACCATGGATTTCACCCCCACCGAGGCGCAGCAGGACCTGGGCAAGCTCACCGCGGAGGTGTGCGGCAAGCTCGTCACCTCCGACCGGCTGCGCGAGCTCGACACCGCCGCCGTCCGCTTCGACGAGCCGCTCTGGGCGGCGCTGACCGAGGCCGGGGTCCCGGCGGCGACGCTGCCCGAGGCGGCGGGCGGCAACGGCTTCGGCGTGCTGGAGCAGACCGCGGTGCTGCGCGAGCTCGGCAAGCACGTGGCGGCGGTGCCCTACCTGTGGTCCGCGGTGCTCGGGGCCGGTGCGCTCGCCGAGTTCGGCACCGAGGCGCAGCGCGAGCTGGCCGGGCGGGCGCTGCTCACCGTCGCGCTGGCCGAGGAGCGGAACTGGGGTGGCGTTCCCGCGGCCACCGGGGTCGCCGACGGCGACGCGCTGACGGTCACCGGCGAGCTGATCACGGTGCCGTTCGCGGCGCAGGCCGAGCGGATCCTGGTGCCGGTGGCCGTCGGCGATGCGGTCGCCGTCGCGCTGGTCGACCCCGCCGGGCCCGGCGTCACCGTCACCGAGCAGCTGGTGGTCGACCGCAGCCCCGAGTACCTGGTCGCGCTGGCCGACGCCCCCGCCGAGCTGGTCGGGACCGTCGAGAACGGCGCTCAGGTGCTCGACTGGCTGCGGCTGCGCGCCTGGCTGGGGCTCTCCGCGCTGCAGCTCGGCACCCTGGAGCGGGCGCTGGAGCTGGTCGCCGGGTACGCCCGCGAGCGCGAGCAGTTCGGCAAGCCGGTCGGCAGCTTCCAGGCCGTCGCGCAGCGCCTCGCCGACGCCTACATCGACGTCCAGGGGCTGCGCCTCGCCGTCACCCAGGCGGCCTGGCAGCTCGCCGAGGGGCTGGACGCGGCAGGCGCGGTGCACACCGCCAAGTTCTGGGCCGCCGAGGCCGGGCACCGCGTCGCGCACACCGTGGTGCACGTGCACGGCGGCGTCGGCATCGACCGCGACCACATCGTGCAGAGCTACTTCATCGCCGCCAAGCACAACGAGTTCGCCCTCGGCGGCGCCACCGACCACCTCCGCGCCATCGGCGCGCTCTACGCCGACCGAGCGGACATCGCCCCGGTCTAGGAGATCACGCTCCCCTGCGCTCGGCGGCGGCCCGGCGCCGGGCGTCGACGGCCTCGTTGTCGCGGGAGAAGTCGACCTGCGCGGCGGGGTTGGCGACGGCGGTGACGATGCAGCTGCCGAAGACGCCGTCGGCGTCGAAGAGCGTGGCGGTGCCGACCGAGACTCCATCGACCGCGATGTGATTGTCCGCCTCGACCCCGAGCGAGGTCCCGCGCGGCAGGCGGGCGAGCGCGAGCGTCAGGTCACCGTTGATGAACCCGACCCCTTCGCTCCCCCAGTTCGTCATGAGGCTGGTGGACTCGCCGATCACCGCGGCGGCCGCGAACGGCCCGGTGGGCTCGTCGAGCAGCACCGGGACCGGCTCCTGCCAGCAGCGCTTGCGGCTGTCGTTCTGGTGGTCGCCGAGCTGCGAGCTCCACCCGGCGGGGTGCGCGTCGCTGCCCCAGATGTGCGTCGCGGTCCCGGAGCGCAGCGCGGCGGGCGGCGGCGCGGGCTGCTCGGCGCGGGTCCAGAGCGCGCCCGGCGGCTGCTCGGAGCGGCGCAGGAAGACCGCGCTCGCCCTGGCGACGACGTTCCCGTCCTGCCGCAGCTCGGCGTCGGCGACCACGATCCGCCGCCCGGTGCGCGCCGCCTCGGTCGCGACCTCGAGCGGCTTGCGCAGGGTCGGGCGGAAGAGGTCGACGGTGAGCCGGGCGGGCACGAACTCCGGCGAGCCGTACTCCCGGTCCAGACACTCGGCGAGCAGCCCGCAGAGCGCGGGCCCGTTCACCATGTCCGGCGACCACGCGCTGGCCGCCATGGCCAGCGGCGTGAACCCCTGCTCGGCGGTGCGCTCGAAGAACGCCCACGGAAGACTCATCTCACCCTCCACACACAGACGACGGGCC